>JAAFJU010000050.1 GCA_013298165.1 Synechococcales cyanobacterium bin31.maxbin.ball.101
CTCTAGGAGTTGCAAGATGAGTGACGATCAAAATACCCCTCAAATGGCCAGCCCAGAAGTCTGTACGGTCTGCGGTGTCAAAATCCAAAAGGCGATCGGACGCGATGTTGTTATTTTTGCTACAGGGGCACAGTCGAGTCGGGATGTGCTGTATGAGCGGGTCTGTCGCCATGTGAAAGATCGTCCAGGCTGTATTAATAAAGCGGTGTAAGGGATTTTGGTGTCAGGGATTTGATGTAGGGGACTGCTATGAATATGCACAGGGCGGCGGGAACGGCGGCGATCGACCAAGCGATCGACCAAGCGATTTTGAAATCCCAAACGGCATTATTATCGCTTCAACAGCCGGATGGCTATTGGTGGGCACTCTTAGAATCTAATGTAACGATGACGGCTGAGGCTGTTTTGTTACATAAGCTCTACGGGAGCGATGGCGATCGGCCCATGCACAAGGCACTCAACTACCTACAAAAGCATCAATGTGAAAATGGAAGCTGGGAACTATACAAAGGAGACGGCGGAAATCTCAGCGTATCGATCGAAGCCTATATGGGATTGCGATTGCTAGGAGTGAGTGCAGATGAGCCACGCCTGGTCAAAGCTCGTCAGTTCATCTTGGCCCAGGGTGGCATTACCAAAGCCCGCATTTTTACAAAACTCCATTTGGCCGTAATTGGCTGCTATGACTGGCGCGGATTGCCGTCAATTCCGCCTTGGATTATGCTATTGCCGAATCAAGGCTTTAGCATTTATGAACTGTCGAGTTGGGCCAGGGGCAGTACGGTGCCGTTGATGGTGGTGTTCGATCGTAAGCCTGTCTGGTTGACGGACCCTGCGATTCATTTAGATGAACTCTACGTTGAAGGCAGTCAGCGCGCTCAATATGAACTGCCACGAAAAGGAGACTGGACCGATGCATTTGTTTGGTTAGATACGGGATTTAAGATTGCAGAGGAGTTGAACCTCGTTCCCTTTCGCACAGAGGGTTTAGACGCCGCAGAAAAATGGGTCTTAGAACGGCAAGAAGCCACCGGAGACTGGGCTGGAATCATTCCAGCGATGTTGAATTCTCTATTGGCGATGCGAGCGTTAAAGTATGATGTAAATGATCCCGTAGTGTCACGGGGACTAGCAGCCCTCGATCGCTTTGCCGTTGAGACCGACGATGAGTATTGGATTCAGCCCTGTGTGTCGCCTGTGTGGGATACGGCGTTAGTCATGCGATCGCTTTCGGAATCGGGTTTAGAATCCAGTCATCCGGCTTTAAAACAGGGTGCCGACTGGTTAATTAAGATGCAAATCCTCGACTACGGCGATTGGTCTGTCAAAAATCGCAAAGGAAAGCCCGGAGCTTGGGCATTTGAGTTTGATAATCGCTTTTATCCGGATGTCGATGATACGGCTGTCGTGGTGATGGCATTAGCCCAAGCTGAGTCATCCAATGAAGCCCTAAAAGCAAAGGCGATCGATCGCGCCGTCAACTGGATCGAGACCATGCAATGTCGTCCGGGCGGCTGGGCGGCCTTTGATGTTGACAATGATCAAGATTGGCTGAATGACGTTCCCTATGGGGATTTGCGGGCGATGATTGACCCGAATACGGCGGATGTGACGGCGCGGGTTTTGGAAATGGTGGGGTATGTGCCTCAGGGGTTGCCGATCGCGGTGATGGAGAAAGCGATCGCCTATTTGATGCAGGAACAAGAGCCGGAGGGCTGCTGGTTTGGGCGGTGGGGGGTGAATTATATTTATGGGACTTGTGGGGTGCTGACGGCATTGCGATCGTTGAACAAAATCAACCAATTTCGCAACGCTGTCCTGCGCGCCATTCAATGGCTGTTGAATTGCCAAAACACGGATGGGGGCTGGGGTGAAACCTGTCAAAGCTATGCCGATCGATCGCTCATGGGCCAAGGCGACAGTACGCCCTCTCAGACAGCTTGGGCTTTGATGGCTTTATTGGCAGGTGAAGCGGCAGTGGAATCTCAAGACTTACGCGATCGGCTGGAACTGGCGCTGGAGCGATCGGCCCAACATTTGGTCGATACGCAAAATGCAGAGGGAAAGTGGTCTGAAGAATGGCATACGGGAACGGGATTTCCGCAGCATTTCTATTTGAAATATCATCTTTACTGTCAACATTTCCCATTGACGGCATTGGCAAGATATCGAAATAGAACAAGACTTGCCATACAACCTTAAAGATCGATCGTAGCCCCACTTTTCTCCAAACTCACTGGCAGCATAATCACAAACTCCGTCCCCTTACCCAGAACGCTAATGCATTCAAGCTGTCCGCCATGCTTTTCAACAATGACCTGATAGCTAATGGCTAAGCCCATTCCAGTCCCCTCACCCACGGCTTTCGTCGTAAAGAATGGATCAAAAATTCGTTCTTGAACTTCCGTCGGCATTCCGGAACCATTGTCTGAAATCCAAATCATAATTTGATTCGGATCGACGAGTTTTGTGCGGATTTCGAGTTTGGGTTGTTTGTAACCGCCATTGGCGACATTGGCATCCAGGGCATCGATCGCATTCCCCATCAAATTCATAAAGGCTTGATTCAACAACCCAGGGAAACAATGCACCTTCGGCAATGGACCCAAATCCTGAATCACCTTCACTTTCGGGCGATTAGGTGTAGCGTCTAAACGGTGAGACAGCAGCAATAAGGTGCTTTCAATGCCTTCATGGATATCGACCTGTTTCTCTTCCGCTTCATCCAGACGAGAGAAGTTTTTCAATGCCTGAACGATCAATCGAATCCGATCGGCCCCGGTCCGAATGGACTTCAGCAACACGGGCAAATCTTTCAAGACAAACTCAATATCCTCCCCCGTCTCCAATCCCGCCTCATGGAACGCTCGCACCAAATCCTCAAAGTACTGCTCTGCATAGACCAAGTTCCCCGAAATAAAGCTAACGGGATTATTGATTTCATGGGCCATTCCCGCCACTAGCTGCCCCAGACTGGACATCTTCTCCTGTTGCAGCAGTTTGGTTTGGCTATGGCGGAGTTGCACCAGAGTCTCCTCTAGTTCCTGCGATCGCAGCCGTAAAACCTCGGTGTTGCGTTTGCGATCGGTAATATCCTTGACGGTTCCCTCATAGAAGATCAAATTATTCTGCGCGTCTTTGACCGATCGCACCGTTTCAGAAATCCACAGCGTGGTCCCATTTTTACAATAGACCTGCGCCTCAAAATCCGACACTTCCCCATCTCGCTGCACCGCCAACATGAACTCCTGTCTACGATCGGGCTGCACATACAGTTGTTCTGCAATATCCCCAATGGAGGTACAAAGCTCCTCCACCGAGGCATAGCCATACATGCGCGCTAAGGATGAATTTGCCGTAATAAACTGTCCTTCAGGCGTGGACTGAAACATGCCATCGATCGCATTGTCAAAAATACTGCGATAGCGTTGCTCTAACTGTTTGTAGTTTTGGATTTCGGCGTGAAGTCGGAAGTTTTGTTGCTCTAATCGCTTTTGCAAACTACGCCGATCGATCTGTTGACTGACTCGGGCGATCACTTCGTCGAGGTGAAAGGGCTTGGTAATATAATCAATGCCACCGACTTGAAACGCTCTGACTTTGTCACTGGGATTGTCGATCGCACTGAGAAACATGACTGGAATATCATGGGTTTCGGGGCGTTCCTTGAGGCGTTGGCAGACCGTATAGCCGTCCATTTCCGGCATCATCACGTCTAACAAAATCAAGTCCGGCACAAAGTCTTGAACAATTTCCAGCGCCCGATCCCCACTCATGGCGCTACAAATTTCATAGCCATGCTTTACCAAGGCATCCGTCAAGACTCTGACATTTGCAGGCGTGTCATCCACCACTAAAATATTGCCCCGATCGGTTTTGCGCTGAAGTTGATAGCCCAAAATCGCAAAAATAGCTTCCTCTGTATCCCGCAGATCCTCTGGAAACGTGGTCCCCTGCGAACTCAACACTTGATGCGCCCGCGTCAAATGCTCCAATTGTTCGATCGCTTCTTGAATGGCCCGCTCATTATTGTGATGGTAAGCCGTCAAGATCCGATCGAGATCACCCCAGCCGTCCGCAAGGGAAGCATTATTCGATCCGTTCAATTTGAGTTGATCGAAATTACGCCGAATGAGTTTCCGCAAATAAAACCCAACAGTCGGGGAGAGAACTCTTCGAGAATAGAGCGTATTGTGAGATTCAGAAAAAGGGGTTTCTGCGGACATGGCAACCAGAGTTAGGGGAGGGGTAGAAACGAAACCTAAGGTCTCAGTATTCCCAGCCCTGTGACAGAATCACCGACACAAGGCTATGGATTTTGTTGTGATATTAGGGTGTTGTGACATTCGAGTGACAACAGAGATTAGGAAACCACTTCATAGCGAAAGGGTAACGTGATGAATTGGGCTAAATCCAGGGTGTAGGTCTCATTCATTGGCTCGATTGCACCTTCTAAATCCGTAAGCAGGGTTTCCACGATCGCCAGGGGATCGGTAACAGTATGGACAAACCGATCGTCTGCTTGCAGCGGTGCCAGTTGGCCATAGGTTCTGGTAAATGGGGTCGAGCTACAGATCAAAAAGGATTCTGTTTTTCCCGTCGATCGCACGGTCCAGTCCGGTCGAGCAATGCCGCTCATGACGGGTTGGTGGGCACCGCCGTTGATAAAGCCCAAATTTGACGTTAAGGGCGGCAGGACAATTGTAGTGCGTTCTAATCGGCTGTCCCATTGCCACAGCAGCCAATATAGGGTCGATGGACTCAGATTTTGAATGTCATAGCGGAGACGATCGCCGGATTGGATGGCTGCGGTTTTGGATAGGTTTTGAATGGGTTGGAGTGCATTGTTTTTTTCATTGACTCGATTGAGTGTTGCTTTCACGGCTAAGCTCTTCACCGAAGTCGTTTCCTCATGGAGCGTTGTAAGTAATTGTTTACGTGCTTGTAGCGATCGGAGTTTTGGAAGTAATCGACGCACGGCGACTTTAATGGTTTCAGTGGATTCTCCTAGGGTTCCGGCGATCGGGGCGTTGGTTTGGGCGTTGATTAGGGCGTAGCGATTAGGTTCGGTGGGATTGATTTGGGTGAAAATGTAATCTGCGTTTTGAGCTTCAGCCTTGAGGAGTTCGATGGATTTCACCTCAGAAAAGGCGCTAATGGCATCGACGGTTTCAATTTTACTGAGGGTGTTACCTAGGATGAGTTTAAGTCCAAGTTTACGGGGAATGCGGCGCAGGGATTCTACGATCGGATCGCCCATTGCGACGGAACCTGTGGCGATGGCGATGGCCGATCGGTCATGCCGTTCTGTCACTTGCAATAATTCCAAGCGCCGATCGTGCTGCACTTGCAAAACACTCCCCGGTCCCACCAAAGCCAAGGCGTCCGGCGCTAATCCTCCTAACCAAACCTGAGTTTGCAAATCTGTAGAGCCTTGAACGGCTCCGGCTCCGAGGGGTTGCAAGGCGGTGATGAAATAGGCACTTTCGTTTTTACGATCGCCTGTGAGTTTCCAAGGATCTGATGAATTAGATGAATTAACGGTGATTTTTTCAGCAGTCCATAGGGCTTGGGTCCAGGCTTGGGTGAGTGAGGTTTGGGCGGTTCCGATCGGCTGCACCAATAGCCCTGGAAAGGCTGCGAGAATTTCGGCTGGGATTGGGGCATTCGTTTGAAGATCTAAAACCGTCGTCAAATGCCGAATCTTGAGCGACTTCAACTGTTCGGCTAGCGTTTTTAAACTGAGAACACCGTCATTTAGACGAAGTTCTGCGGTCTCATTCAGCAAGCCGCTAACATGAAAAACTCCCACATCCGCGCCGACCAAATGCTGTTCGATCGCATCGGTCACTTGGGCGATCGTGGCTTGCTCATCGGTGATCTGAAGAATTTCGGCTTCACTAAACCCATAGCGCAATTGCAGAAGCTGTTGTTGCAAAAGCAGATCGTTTAAAACGTCGGCGGTGAGCGCAGCAGCAGAGTTTTGAGAAACGCCGAGTAGGATAGCTCGTTTCTTCAGCGGTGGTTTTGAGGAGGTTGGAGAAGGCGTGGGTTCCGCTGCAACTGCGGGCTGCACCATTGCACTCCCAGCACAAAGCCCAGCCATGACGCTACCTGCCTGAATTAAAAACGATCGCCGCTGCATGAACGTATCCCAAGGAACATGAATAATTCTGATTTTAAACGGCTGGGGTATTTTTTAACCTTAAGAGTTGGGTTTTAAGGTTGGGGCTTGAGTTTCACCGGAGGTAAGATATCACCATCGACGTAGAACCATTGGCCTTCTTCTTTGATAAAGCGCGATCGTTCATGCAATTGATAAATTTGTTGGTTTGTTTCGGAAACAAGGGATTCTTTACTGCGGTAACGGGCCACAAATTCGACGGTACCCCGATGATCGGTTGCGGTTCCTTTTTGGGTTTTTAGAATGGTGAGGCCAGTCCAGCAGGTTGATTTCATCCCGTCTGCGATGACTTGCCGATCGTCTTTTCTGCGAGTTTTGGGATGTCGAGTTTGAATCAGATAATCGACTTGGCCTTTGCTGTAGGCACTGTAGCGCGATCGCATCAGGGCTTCTGCTGTGGGGGCAACGGCTTTACCCAAGACGTATGGCCCGCAGCAATCGGTATAGTTAAGCTGACTGTCGCAGGGACAGAGTGGATTTAGTAACATAGGAATCTCGATCGGTTAAAAATCATCGTTGAACTGAGCTATAGTTTACAAAAGACCTCAGAACCCAAAAATCGTTCAGAGACTCATTATGCGTGAATCTGTCATCACCCAACTCCGTGAAAAAACGCTCTACGAAGCGGACTATGTATTATGGTCAGAGACGATCGTACAACAGCTTCGCGATCGAGCCTACGATCAGGTGGATTGGGTTAATTTAATTGAGGAAATTGAGGATATGTCGCGCCGTGAACGCAAAGCACTTCAGAGCAATTTGATTGTGCTGCTGTTGCATTTGTTGAAGTGGCAGTTTCAGGCTGAAATGCGCAGTGGGAGTTGGCGTGGCAGTATTGTGGAACATCGCCAACGCATTCAAGATGATCTTCAGGAGTCCCCTAGTTTACGATCAGTGTTACCGCAGATTTGGGATGAAGCGTATCGCAAGGCGGTGGCGCGGGCGGTGGCAGAGACGGGATTGGAGATTGAGGTGTTTCCGATCGACTGTCCCTATGTGATTGAGGAGATTTTGGATGATGCGTTTTTGCCAGGATAAGAGCTATCGTTTTAGTGCTTTTGTATCAGTTGTTATGCACTCTTTGATATAATATACTCTGGCTATATCAACATCTCGAACGGTGAGATTACAATGTTAGTACTCGTTGAAACATATAATTTACACCACACTGGCCGCTGTTCAAAACCTGTTGAACCAGAGTTTTCATAATGACGAGTACCCAACAACGCGCCGCCCTGCAAAGCCAAATCTGGAAAATTGCCAATGACGTTCGCGGCTCAGTCGATGGCTGGGATTTTAAGCAATACGTGCTTGGGACGCTGTTTTATCGTTTTATTAGTGAAAACTTTGCCAGCTACATCGAGGCTGGTGATGACAGCATCCACTACGCCAAGCTGCCTGATGACATCATTACCGACGATATCAAAGACGATGCCATTAAAACCAAAGGCTACTTCATCTACCCTAGCCAGTTGTTTGCTACGATCGCTGCTAATGCCAACACCAACGAAAGCCTGAATACCGATCTAGCTGCGATTTTTGCGGCGATCGAAAGCTCTGCTAATGGCTACCCCTCCGATCCAGATATCAAAGGGCTGTTTGCCGACTTTGACACGACCAGCAACCGCCTCGGCAACACGGTTAAAGATAAAAATCTGCGTTTGGCTGCGGTACTCAAAGGTGTGGCAGATCTGGATTTTGGTGATTTTGAGGGCAGCCAGATCGATCTGTTTGGCGATGCCTATGAGTTTCTGATCTCCAACTATGCCGCTAATGCTGGTAAATCGGGCGGCGAGTTTTTTACGCCGCAGCATGTCTCGCGGCTGATTGCCCAGCTTGCGATGCACGGGCAAACCAGTGTTAATAAAATCTATGACCCTGCGGCGGGTTCGGGTTCGCTGCTATTGCAAGCCAAAAAGCACTTTGACGCTCACCTCATTGAAGATGGTTTTTACGGGCAGGAGATTAACCACACCACCTATAACTTGGCGCGGATGAATATGTTTTTGCACAACATCAACTACGATAAGTTCAATATGCAGTTGGGCAATACTCTAACCGATCCGCATTTTGCGGATGAGAAGCCCTTTGATGCGATCGTCTCCAACCCGCCCTATTCGGTGAGCTGGATTGGTAGTGGCGACCCTACGCTGATTAATGACGATCGCTTTGCCCCAGCAGGTGTACTTGCGCCTAAATCTAAAGCTGACTTTGCTTTTGTGTTGCATTGCTTGAGCTATCTATCGAGTAAGGGGCGGGCGGCGATCGTGTGTTTCCCCGGTATTTTTTACCGGGGCGGTGCGGAAGCCAAAATCAGAAAGTATCTGGTGGATAACAACTACGTGGAAACGGTGATTTCCCTCGCGCCCAATCTATTTTTTGGCACTACCATCGCCGTGACAATTTTGGTGCTATCTAAACACAAGCCCGATACCACCACTCAGTTTATTGATGCCAGTGGACTATTTAAAAAAGCAACCAACACGAACACTCTCACCGATGACCACATTGATAAAATCATGGGGGTGTTTGATAGTAAAGAAAACCTTGCCCACTTTGCGCGTTCGGTTCCTTTTGAAGAGATTGCTGCTAATAATTACAATCTGTCGGTCAGCAGCTATGTGGAAGCTGAGGATACACGCGAAATCACGGACATCACCGCGCTTAATGTTGAACTAAAAACCACTGTTGCGAAGATCGATCGCTTGCGGGCGGAGATTGATGCGATCGTGGCGGAGATTGAAAATGAATAATCTGAGCTTTAACCTGCTTATTGAAAGCATTAACCAAGTGCATAGCTCCTTTCAAAGCCAGTCGGTAAAAGCCGTCAATGTGGGGCTGACCATGCGGAATTGGTGCATTGGGTTTTATATCGTAGAGTTTGAGCAAAACGGTGAGGATAGAGCTAAATACGGCACCACATTAGTTGCCAATATTGCCCAAAGCATACAGATTAAAGGACTTACTGCCCCTGAGTTGTCGCGTTGCTGCCAATTTTATAAGGTGTACCCAGAGATTCTTGGGACAAAAAACCAAGAATTGATCCGCAAATCGAGTACCCACAAAAATCTCCCATTAACGACCAGCCAAATTTTTGGGACGCTGTCCCAAGAATTGAGTGGTGGCACAAATAATCTTCTTGGCTCCTTGTCTTATTCTCACTTTGTAGAGCTAATTAAAATTGATAATCCAGTTAAACGGAAGTATTTTGAACTTTTAGTCTTGAAAGCTCAGTTAAATGTGAGGGGTTTAAAAAGAGAGATTGCATCGTTGAGCTATGAACGATTAGGAATGTCAGCCGATAAAGAAGCAGCCTTTGCACAGCTTGCTCAAAAAATAACGCCTGCCTTGCCGAAAGATATTATTAAATCGCACTACTTTTTTGAATTTTTGGGAATTAATTCTCCAGAAATGATCGAAGAATCATCGCTGGAAATGGCATTGATTAGTCATCTACAGAAATTTATTATTGAGTTGGGTAATGGTTTTTGTTTTGAGGCTAGACAAAAGCGCATTTTAATTGGTGGAGAATACTTTTTTGTTGATTTAGTTTTTTATCATCGTATTTTAAAATGTCATGTAGTGATTGAGCTAAAGGTTGATAGTTTTTCTCACGCACATGTTTCGCAGTTGGTTACTTATCTCAATTTTTACAAACAAAATATGATGGAAGAAGGTGATAATCCACCGATCGGCATTTTACTGGTAACTGATAAAAATACGGCGTTGGTTGAGTACGCAACCGCCAACGAAAAAGATCGGCTTTTTGTTAGTAAGTACAAGCTGAGCCTTCCATCTGAGCAAGATTTAAAAATGTTTATAGAGCGGGAATTACAGGAAATTGATGGAGGTGACGCATGAGCGGTATGAATTTTTTGGAAAGGCTGTTGGATGGGGTAGCGGTGGAGTGGAAGCCGTTGGGGGAAGAATTTCCATTTATTCGTAATGGTTTTGTTGGAACTGTTACCCCATTTTTTACAGATGCTGAAAATGGGGTGAGGTACTTACAAGGCACGAATATTCATAACGGTGTCATATCAGATAAGACTACTTACTATATCACTAAAGATTTTCATCAGAAATGTAGTCGCACAGAACTTAAAGCCGATGATATTCTTATGGTTCAGTCGGGTCATGTTGGGGAAAGTGCTGTAGTTGAAGAAAAATACGAAGGTTTTAATTGCCATGCATTAATAGTTATGAGTAATGGAGGCAAATGCAATTCAAAGTTTGTTAACTATTACTTTCAGTCTACAGATGGTAAAAACAAGCTAAAAAGAATAACAACTGGTGGAACAGTTAAACACATTTTAGCCTCAAAAATGAAGCAATTCATTATCCCTATTCCACCTCTCGAAATTCAAACCGAAATCGTGCGGATTTTGGACACTTTTACAGCGCTGACCGCCGAGCTGACCGCCGAGCTGACCGATCGCAAAAAACAATATAACTACTACCGCGATCGATCGTTGAGTTTTGAAGGAAGTGAAGTGGATCACTTACCTATGGGAATGCCAGAGGTAGGTGAATTCATTCGTGGCGGAGGATTACAGAAGAAAGATTTTGCGGAAAATGGCATTGGCTGCATTCATTATGGACAAATTTACACGCACTACGGTACGTATGCGCACAAGACCAAGACATATGTTTCAAAAGAATTTTTCAAGAAAGCGCGCAAAGCCAAATCAGGTGATTTAGTTATAGCCACAACAAGTGAGAATGATGAAGATGTCTGCAAGGCTGTTGCTTGGCTGGGGAGTGAAGAAGTTGCTGTAAGCAGCGATGCTTGCATTTATAGACATAAATTAAACCCAAAATACGTTGCTTACTTCTTTCAAACAGAGCAATTTCAAAAACAAAAAAGACCACACATCACTGGCACGAAAGTACGGCGAGTGAACGCTGATGACTTGGCGAAAATATTAATTCCTGTACCTTCGTCTGAAGAACAAGCCCGCATCGTCGCTATCCTCGACAAGTTCGACACCCTCACCCATTCCATTAGCGAAGGCTTGCCCCGTGAAATTGCCTTGCGACAAAAGCAATACGAATATTACCGCGATTTACTGCTCACCTTTCCCAAGTCTGAAGAGGTAGAGGCGTAACATGAGTAAAACACTAACTGAAATCGCTCAGGATCTGAAAAACGCCAATAAAAAGGTGCAATTGATCTATGCCTTTAATGGCACAGGTAAAACGCGCCTTTCCAGGGAATTCAAGCAACTGATTGCGGCGAGAGCCGATGACAACGAGGGCGATGACGAAGCCGATCGGTCTGAATTGGCACGCAAAATTCTGTATTACAACGCTTTTACCGAAGATTTGTTCTATTGGGATAATGATTTGGAACAGGGTGCCGATCCCAAGCTAAAAATCCAGCCCAATTTATTTACCGATTGGGTGCTAAGAGATCAAGGTCAAGACCAAAACATCGTCACAAACTTTCAGCATTACGCCAATGAGAGGTTAATGCCGCTTTTTAGTGCAGATTTTAGTGAAGTTAGCTTTTCGTTAGAGCGCGGTAATGATGAACATTCAGGCAATCTGAAAATTTCCAAAGGCGAGGAAAGTAATTTTATTTGGAGCATCTTTTATACACTGATCGATTTAGTGATTAAAACATTAGGCGAAGTAGACCCTGACTTCCCAGAGATTACACCATTCGACGATCTTGAGTATGTTTTTGTTGACGATCCGGTAAGCTCACTTGATGAAAATCATTTAATTGAGTTGGCTGTCGATCTAGCTGAGCTAATCCGAAAGAATAAATCTAGAGTTAAGTTTATCATCACAACTCACAACCCGCTTTTTTATAACGTCTTGCAGAATGAGCTTGGAAGTGATGACAAAAAGACAGACTATAAAGCCAAAAGAGACTTCAAAAAATATCGCCTTGACAAAAATGACGATGGACTTTTAGAACTTGAAGAGCAACCTGATGACTCATCTTTTTCTTATCACCTGCATCTTAAAGCAGAATTAGAAAAAGCTATTGATAGAAACCAGTTAAGCAAGTATCATTTCAATTATTTGCGTAATATTTTGGAAAAGACCACTATTTTCCTTGGATACAAACGATGGGGCGAGTTACTACCTCAATCGAATACAGGGGAAGCTAACCTTTACGAGGCAAGAATGATGAACTTGCGTAGTCATTCAAAGTATGCAGGTGAAGAAGTAAATGAACTTACAGATGAAGAGAGACGTGTTTTAATTCGTTTGGTTCGACACCTTAATAAAATATATACCCCCGATCTCAAAGATGCTATAGAAAGCTAAAGGAAGAGAAATGACTGACTACAACACGATCGCTGAATCCAATAACTTTACCCTGCTGGACAAATACGGAGAAATTACATGAATAAAATTAGCCAAACAAAACAGCTTATTAGCGAGATTAATCGTTTGCATTTCGATTTTTCAAACGATTATTTTGAGACAGGGCGGGTCGAAAAAATCAACCTTTCTAGAACCATAACCCATGTACCTGTCCCGCATATCTACAGATATCGCCTAACCTTACACGAGAGCGTGAATGATTACCTGATGACGGCAGACATCGACATAAAATATTTTTACCGAGTCAAAACCCGCGAAAGTATCGACGACAAAATTGAGCGTTATTCAAGTCGTGAAGATCGATACCCCGTCAATAATTGGCTTAATGATATTTTTGGCGCGCGCATTATTCTAACAGCCGCAGAAATAACAGCCGTGATGGATTTGCTCGATGACTGGCAAGATGAACTTAGCCTTAAAAACTGGTACTTACGTAACAAAGAAGATTATAGAGGCTTGCATATTTACTTTAAAAATAAAAGCAACTTTTACTTCCCTTGGGAGCTGCAAATTTGGGATGCAGAGGACATTCAAAGTAATATTCAAAACCACGAGAAATTCAAACGGAACTTTGTCTGAAAAGCGACTGCAAAAAAGGACGCCAAACCATGATCTACTCCAACACGATCGCTGAATCCAATAACTTCATTGTACTGGACAGATATAGCAAGCAATCGAAAGTTAGTGAAAGCTACCAAAGCGAATACGCTTTGGAGAGCGAACTTATTCGGGATTTAGTTGATCAAGGCTACCCATACCTGCCTAGCATAACCAATCCGCAAGCCCTACTAGCCAACGTGCGCGAGCAGTTGCAGGCGCTGAACCATGTGCAGTTTACCGATGGCGAATGGCAACGCTTTGTCGAAACCTTTCTAGATAAATCTAGCGATGGCATTACGGATAAGACTCGCAAAATCCATGATGATTACATCCATGATTTTGTATTTGATGATGGTCGCATTCAAAACATCTACCTCTTCAATAAAAAGAACCTTGCCCTCAATAACGTACAAGTGATCAAGCAATTTGCACAGAAGGGTACACAAGCTAACCGCTACGATGTGACCATTTTGGTCAACGGCTTGCCGCTCGTGCAAATTGAGCTAAAAAAGCGCGGCGTGGCGATTCGTGAAGCCTTTAACCAAGTGCATCGCTACAGCAAAGAGAGCTTTAATGCTGAACACTCTCTGTACAAGTATTTGCAACTATTTGTCATTTCCAACGGCACCGATACCCGCTACTTTGCCAACACCACCCAGCGTAATAAAAATAGCTTTGAGTTCACCATGAACTGGGCGAGAGCCGATAACAGCCTGATCAAAGACCTGAAAGACTTTACCACCACCTTTTTTCAGAAAAATACCCTCCTCAATGTGCTGTTACAGTATTCAGTGTTTGATGTGAATGACACCTTACTAGTGATGCGCCCCTATCAGATTGCCGCCACCGAGCGCATTTTATGGAAAATCAACAGTGCCTACCAAGCCAAACACTGGAACCATATTGAGAGCGGCGGCTACATCTGGCACACCACTGGCTCAGGCAAAACCCTAACCAGCTTTAAAGCGGCGCGGCTGGCGACTGAGCTAGATTTTATCGACAAAGTGTTTTTTGTGGTCGATCGGAAAGACCTCGACTACCAAACCATGAAAGAATACCAGCGCTTTTCGCCCGACAGCGTGAATGGCTCTGACAGCACTGCGGGTCTGAAGCGTAATCTGGATAAAGACGACAACAAAATCATTGTCACCACCATCCAAAAGCTGAATAACCTGATGAAAACCGAAAGCGACCTAGCCATCTACCACAAGCAGGTCGTGTTTATTTTTGATGAATGCCACCGCAGCCAGTTTGGTGAGGCACAGAGTAACTTACAGAAAAAATTTAAGCGATTTTATCAGTTTGGATTTACTGGCACGCCCATTTTCCCGCAAAACGCATTGGGCGCAGACACCACCGCTAGCGTGTTTGGTCGTGAGCTACATTCCTATGTGATCACCGACGCGATCCGGGATGAAAAAGTATTGAAGTTCAAAGTGGACTACAACGATGTTCGTCCACAGTTCAAAGCCATTGAAAGTGAGCAAGACGAGCAAAAACTCAGCGCCGCCGAAAACAAGCAAGCCCTGTTGCACCCCGGTCGCATTCGTAAGATTTCCCAATATATCTTAAATAACTTCCGTCAAAAAACTCACCGCTTACAAGCAGGAGGCAAAGGCTTTAATGCCCTGTTTGCCGTGAGCAGTGTGGACGCTGCCAAGCTGTACTACGAAGCGTTTAAGCAGTTGCAAAAAGGCCGCGATAACCCCCTGAAAATCGCCACCATTTTCTCCTTTGCAGCCAATGAAGAACAAGAAACCGTGGGCGAAATTTTGGATGAAGGCTTTGATGTATCAGCTATGAAAAGCAGTGCCAAAGAATTTTTAGGCTCGGCGATCGCTGACTATAACGCGCTGTTTACAACCAACTTCAGCTTGGATAGCAACGGTTTTCAAAACTACTACCGTGATCTTGCCAAGCAAGTGAAAGCCAAAGAAATTGATCTGCTGATCGTGGTGGGCATGTTCCTGACGGGATTTGATGCGCCTACGCTCAACACGCTGTTTGTAGACAAAAACCTTCGCTATCACGGTTTGCTACAAGCTTATTCACGCACCAACCGCATTTATGATTCCACCAAAACCTTTGGCAATATCGTCACCTTCCGCGATTTAGAACAAGCCACCATCGATGCCATTACCCTATTTGGCGATAAAAACACCAAAAATGTGGTGTTGGAAAAAAGCTATAAAGAATACATGGGCGGCTTTACCGATGTGGTGACTGGCGAAGCGCGGCGCGGCTTTATGGAGGTCGTCACGGAATTAGAACAGCGTTTTCCCAACCCCGACGAGATTGTTTTAGAAAAAGACAAAAAAGACTTTGCCAAGCTGTTTGGTGAATACTTGCGCGTTGAAAATGTGCTGCAAAACTACGATGAGTTTGCCAGCCTGAAAGCCTTGCAACAGGTCGATACGAACGACCCGGCAGCAGTTGAAGCCTTTAAAGCGGAACACTATTTAAGTGATGAAGACCTGACGGCACTGCAAGCAATCAAGGTTCCTGCCGATCGCACCATTCAAGATTACCGCTCCACTTACAACGATATCCGCGACTGGTTGCGCCGGGAAAAAGCGGGCAGCGAAAAAGAAAAATCTACGATCGATTGGGACGATGTGGTGTTTGAAGTGGATTTGCTGAAATCCCAAGAGATCAATCTGGACTACATTCTTGAGCTGATTTTTGAGCAGAATAAAAAGAATAAAAATAAAGGTGAATTGATCGAAGAAGTACGCCGCTTGATTCGGGCCAGCCTAGGCAATCGAGCCAAAGAAAGCCTGATTGTAGATTTCATTAATCAAACCAATCTTGATGAGATGGCAGATAAAGCCAGCATCATTGATGTCTTCTTTCAATTTGCCCAAGCCGAGCAAGCCCGCGAAGCGGATGAGTTAATTCGTTCAGAAGGCTTAAATGAAGAAGCGGCCAAGCGCTACATCAGCGCCTCCTTGAAACGCGAGTTTGCTAGCGAAAATGGGACTGAGTTAAATTCTACACTGCCTAAAATGAGTCCACTTAATCCACAATATAAAACCAAGAAGCAGAGCGTTTTCCAAAAAATTGCGGCGTTTGTTGAGAAGTTTAAAGGCGTAGGCGGGCAGATTTAGGACTGCGGACAATATTAGAGATTATAGTGTTACACCGTCATCTCCAAAATATCCTGCATTGAAAGCTGAAGTTCCGGCAGGGTGGGCGATCGGACTAACTCTCCATTTCGATATTGAATGGGTAAATATTCGCCATTCGTTAAATGATAAATTGTCAGCGTCGGCTGCTTCGGTGAACCAATGTATTGAATGCCACCCAGCCCTGCATAATCTACAATCCAAAATTCTGGAATCCCCAACGCCTCATACTCATTGAGTTTAATGCGGTAGTCATCTCGCCAATTGGTACTGACCACTTCGATCGCGATCGGTGGCGCAATGTAAGCGGCAGCAGAGGCCGAAGACTGCCGCATTCGGTTCCATTCGTCTTTATCAAAAACCACAATATCGGCTTTACGACTGGACTCCGGCTCCGGAAATCGCTGCGTCAACCGAATTTGTTTACCTTGGCGAGGAACGTAGGGAAGATTGAGCGATCGGCAATGTAATACCAACAGCCGAGACAATCCATGTACGACATCCTCATGCTGGGCACTGGGATCTTCAAACGTCAGCATTACCCAGAAATTCCAACTTGAACTTGGCCATCGACTACTTGAACTGGAAAGACCTTCACCTTCACCGTCTCATCTTCAAAACAATCCCCTGTAATTAAATTAAAGGTTTGTTTATAAATCGGGGAGGCAACTTTGGGGATGCCTTGCCGATCGCCCACAATCCCGCGAGACAGCACATAGGCTTTGCTAAAGGGATCATAGTTTTCGATCGCAAACACCTCATTGCCAATGCGAAAAATGGCAACCTGTTCATCATTCACCAAGGCGCAGACACCCGTGTTGGGAATGATGCGGGTTAGGGCACAAACGGTTTGCCATTGAGTGCTGGTGACGGGGGTTTCAGGGACGATCGGAAGCGAAGTGATTTGGATCATGGTTTTGAATCAATTAACGTAAATGGTTTGAAGTTTAAGACTACGTTCGAGATCTGTGGCCCCCCAACCCCCCAATGGGGGGCTTTGAAAAATGGCATCTTGGGTCGGCTCCCCCAGAATTGGGGGCTGGGGGGCGGTTCGCCAACTAACGCGCAACCACCTGCCGCTCATGCTCATAAGGCGGACGGGTTTGGCCCCGTTCCTCAACGCGCATCAGACTTGGATCAGGTTCATCCACATTGACAAAGTGATTAAACCGTTGCAGCTTCTCAGGATCTTCGATCGTCGTCTTCCATTCACAAGCATACGTCCCAACGTGATAGGCCATTTCAGCCTCTAGTTCAGCGCAAATGCCCAAGGAATCCTCAATGATCACCTGTTTCAAATAGTCCAATCCGCCTTCGAGTTTATTCAACCAAGTCGCCGTCCGTTCTAAACGGTTGGCGGTGCGGATGTAGAACATTAGGAACCGATCGATATAGCGAATCAAGGTCTCCTGATCCAAATCCTCCGCAATCAATTGAGCATGTTGAGGTCGAATGCCACCATTGCCGCAGACGTAAAGGTTCCAGCCTTTTTCCGTGGCAATGATGCCAAAGTCTTTGCCTTGGGCTTCTGCACATTCTCGCGTGCAACCAGAGACGGCTGATTTGAGTTTGTGTGGGGCACGCAGTCCTCGGTAACGCAGTTCGACGGCGATCGCTAAACTAGTAGAATCCTGAACGCCAAAGCGACACCAAGTACTGCCCACACAGGACTTCACCGTCCGCAACGCCTTCCCATAGGCATGACCCGATTCAAATCCCGCATCAACGAGCCGTTTCCAAATCAAGGGCAATTGATCCACTCTCGCACCGAGTAAATCAATCCGCTGTGCGCCTGTGATTTTGGTGTAGAGCGCAAAATCTCTTGCCACTTCACCGATCACAATCAACATCGCTGGCGTGATTTCACCGCCGGGAATGCGGGGAATGACGGAATAGGTGCCGTCTTTTTGAATGTTTGCTAAGAACGCATCATTGGTGTCTTGCAATCCCGCATGGCTGGGGGTGAGGACGTAATCATTCCAAGCGGAGGCCAAGATCGAACCCACGGCGGGTTTGCAAATTTCGCAGCCTTTGCCTTTGCCATGCCGATCGAGCAATTCATCAAAGGTCTTAATCTGATGGGTGCGAATGAGGGAGTAGAGTTCCTGACGCGAGTAGGCAAAGTGTTCGCAAATGTCTTTTTTGACTTCAATGCCTGCGGCTTTCAGCTCGGCTTTGAGCAAATCTGTGACCAAGGGAACACAGCCGCCACAACCTGTTCCCGCTGTTGTGCATTTCTTGACCGCACCAATGTCCAGCAGGTTTTGCTCTTGGATGGCGGTGCAAATTTGGCCTTTGGTCACATTGTTACAGGAACAGATCTGCGCGCTTTCGGGCAAACTTTCCACACCCATGGAAAAGCTCGAACCGCCTTCACGCGGAGGCATGAGCAAATCTTCAGGATGCGGGGGCAGCACGATCGCATTCTGCACCAATTGCACCAAATTCCCATAGGCCGACGCATCCCCGACCAAAATCCCACCGAGAAGCTGGGAACCTGACGCATTCACAACCAGCTTTTTGTAGGTGCCTTTCACCGTATCTTTGATAGCAATCTCTCTCGATCCGTCCGTCCGCGCAAAAGCATCCCCAAAACTCGCCACATCCACACCCAGAAGTTTTAACTTCGTGGACATGTCTGCGCCTTGGAATTGATTGCTTTCAGGCTCACACAAATGATCCGCCGCCACCGTCGCCATGGTGTAACCGGGCGCAACCAATCCGTAAATCCGGTTTTCGTAGAGGGCACATTCCCCGATCGCCTGAATATCGGGATCGGAGGTTTGGCAAGCTGGGTTGATGATAATCCCGCCGCGCTCACCCACCGCCAGACCGCAATCCTTCGCCAGTTCATCCCGAGGCCGAATGCCCGCTGAAAAAACGATCATATCGGTATGCAATTCAGTCCCATCGGCAAACCGCATGGTGTGAACCTTGCCGCCTTCGATTTGGCCATCTTCATTGACGATCGCGATCGTCGATTTATTCACATGGACCTTCACGCCCAACGATTCAATCTGCTCCTTTAAAACATCGCCGCCCACTTCATCCACCTGCACAGGCATCAACCGAGGCGCAAACTCCACCACATGGGTTTCTAGCCCCATATTTTTCAACGCATTGGCACATTCCAAGCCCAGCAAGCCCCCGCCCACAACCACCCCAATCTTCGACTGCTTGGCGTAGGCGCTCATGCCTTCGAGATCTTCGATCGTGCGGTAGACAAAGGTGCCTTCTAGATCCTTCCCTTTAATAGGTGGCACAAAGGGATAGGACCCCGTGGCGATGACGGCTTTGTCGTACGGGATCGTCAGACCATTCGTTGAGGTGATGGTTTTGGTCTTGCGATCGATCCGATCGACCTTATCGCCAATGTGAATTTGAATCTTGTTTTCGTGATAGAGGCCGGGTTCCACCAGGGACAAATCACCCGCCGTCTTCCCAGAAAAGAATCCGCTGAGGTTGACCCGATCGTAGGCAACTCGGGGTTCCTCACAAAACGTGATCACGTTCCAATCGTCCGTTGCACCCTTATCAATCAAGCACTGCAAAAACTTGTGACCAACCATGCCGTTGCCAATCACAACTAGATTCTTCTTCGTCATAGGGATGTCGTCGGGTACGCGGTGTTCTCTACAGTTAAGCGTAATGGGAGTCGCTCAAAGATACCAGCGGCATTTAGTAGTCTGGAATACAGAATTCCAGTCGATCATCCGAAAACCGCGTCAGCTCTATCCCATTTTTGCAAATCTCTTCCCATCGTTTCAGCGATCCCGTGATTGTTATCGCATTTAGATGAAGAAGTAAATTACACAAAACGATACAATCCTCAGGCCATTCCACCCAACCTGTCCCCAAACGTCCTATCCTTACATTTAGCCTTTTGCAGACGGGAAGGAAGACCGATCGCCACTTATGCAATTCAGTAAAATTTTGATTGCCAACCGGGGAGAAATCGCCCTCCGGATCATCCGCACCTGCGAAGAGATGGGAATCGCAACGGTGGCGGTCCATTCCACGATCGATCGAAACTCACTGCATGTTCAACTTGCAGACGAAGCCGTCTGTATTGGGGAGCCTGCCAGTGCCAAAAGTTACCTCAACATCCCCAACATCATCGCCGCCGCCTTGACGCGGGGAGCCACCGCCATCCATCCCGGCTACGGCTTCCTGGCTGAAAACGCCCGCTTCGCTGAAATTTGTGCTGACCACAAGATCGAATTCATCGGACCCGCCCCCGAATCCATCCGCTCCATGGGCGACAAATCTACCGCAAAAAAAACCATGCAGCGCGTCGGCGTCCCCTGTGTCCCCGGCAGTAAGGGCCTGGTTCCCGATGAAGATGAAGCCAGAAAAATAGCCAATGAAATCGGTTATCCCGTGATGGTCAAAGCCACCGCAGGGGGCGGCGGGCGTGGGATGCGCTTGGTGATGACGGAAGAGGATCTGTCTCGGGCTTATTCCGCCGCTCAAGGAGAAGCCGAAGCCGCCTTCGGAAATGGCGGGGTTTACCTGGAGAAATTTGTCCAAAACCCGCGCCACATCGAGTTCCAGATCCTGGCCGACAAGCATGGCAATGTGATCCATTTAGGTGAGCGCGAATGCTCCATCCAGCGCCGCCACCAAAAGCTCCTCGAAGAAGCGCCTAGTTCCGCCCTCAACCCTGTTCTCCGGGAGAAGATGGGTCATGCCGCCGTTCTGGCCGCAAAGGCGATCAACTATGTCGGGGCAGGAACGGTGGAGTTTTTGCTGGATGGTTCGGGGGATTTCTACTTTATGGAGATGAATACTCGGATCCAGGTAGAGCATCCCATTACTGAAATGATCACAGGCGTGGACCTGATCGCGGAGCAGATTCGCATTGCCCAGGGCGATCGGCTGACCTTGACCCAAGACGAAGTCCAACTGAATGGTCATGCGATCGAATGTCGGATCAACGCCGAGGATCCAGACTTTAATTTCCGTCCGAGTCCAGGGAAAATCAGCGGATATCTTCCGGCCAGTGGTCCGGGGGTTCGCATGGATTCCCATGTGTACACCGACTATGAGATCCCGCCTTACTACGACTCATTGATTGGCAAATTGATTGTGTGGGGACGCGATCGGGATTCGGCGATTCGGCGAATGAAGCGCGCGCTGCGTGAATGTGCCGTGACGGGTTTGCCCACGACGATCGGCTTTCACCAACAAATTCTGGATACCCCAGAGTTTAATCGCGGTGAAATCTACACGAACTTTGTCGATAAAGTCATGTTTAAAAAACCGGATGCGTAGGGGTGGAGAATGTCTTGGCTTAATTTATTGTCTTTTGCAGGCATTTTTATACTCTGCGGCGTGGCTTGGGTCGGATCTGAAAGTCGGCGCACGATTCCCTGGAAAGTGATTTTGTGGGGCATCACATTGCAGTTGACCTTGGGGCTTTTAGTCTTTCGGTTTCCGGTGACGCGAGAGGCGCTGCGGATTTTGAGTACCAATATCAATGCGATTTTGGACGCAACCGAAGCAGGAGCGAGGTTTGTTTTTGGCGATCTGCTCGTGCCGAACAATGCCTTTGCGCCGGGTCCCGTGGGTGCGGGGCGATGGTTGGCGAGGGCTTTGACGCCTGCTTACATTCCCGTGGCGGGCGATCGGCTCAGTCCCGATAATTTGAATCTAGGCTATATTCTGGCCTTTCGAGCATTGCCGTCCGTGGTGTTTTTCTCATCCCTGATGGCGTTGCTGTACAACTTGAAGATCATTCAGCCGATCGTCCAAGTCTTTGCCAAGGTGTTTTATAAACTCATGGGTCTCAGTGGGGCTGAATCTTTAAGCGGTGCCGCGAATATTTTTGTCGGGATTGAATCCGCGTTAGTGATTCGTCCCTTTCTAAAAGACATGACCCGCAGCGAACTCTGCGCCATCTTGACGGCCTGCTATGGCAGCATTGCCTCTACCGTGTTGGCACTGTACACGAGTCTATTGCGTCCCAGCTTTCCCAACATCATTGGGCATTTGGTGTCCGCCTCACTGATGGCCATTCCCGCCTGCTTCGTCATCTCCAAAATCCTCGTCCCCGAAGTCGAAACCGCTAAAACGGCGGGGGGCTTACCGGAAGACAAGGAAGAGGATGGCATGAACCCCATGGAAAGCGTGATTACAGGGGCGATGGATGGGGTGAAGTTAGCAGTGTCGATCGCGGCCCTTCTCATTGCCGTCCTAGGACTCGTGGCGCTGGTTAATCTGTTTTTTGGAAACCTTGCAGCCTTGGGTCAAAGTACCAATCCCAGTTTGGCTAGAATTGGTAATGTCTTCGCGGTGATTTCGGTTCAAAATATTTTAGGTGCCTTGTGTTTGCCCTTTGTCGCAGTGACGGGGGTTTCGGATAAATGGCCGGAGCTTTGGCAGGCGGCGGTTTTGATTGGTCGGCGGCTGTTAGAGACAGAGGTGCCTGCCTATTTGGAATTGGCAAAATTGTCGCAGCAGGGGTTGATTAGCGATCGGGCTTTAGTGATTGTTAGCTATGTGCTCTGTGGGTTTGCCCATATTCCGGCAGTGGGCATTTTTGTCGGAGGGTTTGTGAGTTTGATTCCATCGCGGCGCAAGGATTTGACAGAGCTGGGCTGGAAGGCGCTTTGGGCCGCGAGTCTGGCGACGACGATGATTGGTTGTGTGGCGGGGGTGTTTTTCTCGGGGGATGCGGCGATCGTGGGACGGTAGGAATTTTAGATTTTGGATTTTGGATTTTGGAGGGTTTATGAAGGTGAAGGGTTTGTTTGGGGCGATCGTGGTGTTTTGTGCGATCGGGTTGATTGCTTTAAATAGTGTGTGGCAGGGGGCGATCGCGCAGGCTCCTGTTTTGCCGCCGCCGCCAGTGCCTGCGGTTTCACCGAGTGCAACGCCTAGCGCAACGCCCTCGGCAGATCCAAATGCGCCGCTGACAGGAACGCCGATCGATCCCATTCCTGGGTCCCGAACGGAAGCACCCTCACCGACGCCATCGCCTTCAATTACACCCACACCCACGCCAATCCCGACGGTAATGCCTTCGGTGATTATTCCGAATAATGCGGAACCATTGCCGATCGCGGGGGAGCATATTGATAAAGTGGGTCGGTTTCGGATTGGACTATTAAAGGGCTATCGGGTCACGAATTTGGGGGATTCGGTGTTGATGGAGTCGCCGGATGGTCGCCTTGCCTATACGGTTTTGGCACAGACGGCGGGACAGCTTGGGTTGCTGTCGGGTTCTGTCACGGTGGAAAATCTCGCCCAGATTGCCCGCAATGCGTTGCAGCGGGGAGAAGGCTTTCAGGCGGAGGCTCCGCAGTCGATTTTGAATGGGTTACAGATGAATTGGACGGGGCAATTGACGATCGGTGGAAAGCCACAACCCGTCAATGGCATCATTTTGGCTAAGCCTGGAAATAATAGTGTTTTGCTATTGACGATCGCGGCGACGGAAGCGGGGGCGGCGGATCTGCCAGGGGCGATCGCGGCTTTGGGCGATAGTTTGCAGGGGCTGTGATGGAATGCTCTTCTTCTAAGTGATGGGATACACTAAACAGTATGAAACATCCCCAACTAGCCATAATTCTGTCTAGTCTGCATCAAGCCTTTGATCGGCTCTATGGCGATCGGCTTGCTCACATTATTTTATTTGGTTCCCAAGCCCGAAACGAAGCACAACTAGATTCAGACATTGATATTCTAGTCGTGCTAAAAGGTGATGTAGACTCTTGGACAGAAATCAAGCGTACAGGAGAAATAGTCAGCCAACTTTGTTTGGATTATAGCGTGGTGATTTGCTGTATCTTTGTCTCAGAAACTCAATATCAAGCCCAACAAACGGCTCTGCTTCGTAGTGTAAGCAAAGAAGGTGTAATGGCATGACGCCCGAACAACAGCAACTCTTGGACAAAGCACACAATAGCCTCCGCGCCGCCCAAATCCTATCAGGAGAGGCAATCTATGATGTTGCTGTTTCTCGTGCCTATTACGCCATGTTCTACGTTGCCGAAGCCTTCCTAATCGGAGACAATCTTTCCTTTTCCAAACACTCCGCTGTCATCAGCAAATTTGGTGAAACCTACGCCCGTACGGGTCGAGTCCCTGTCGAATTTCATCGTCAGCTCATCCAAGCAGAGCAATCCCGCATTAAATCTGACTATGATGCCGCATCCCAAGTCAGCGAAACTGAAGCGAATGAACAAATCACCCATGCTGAGACCTTCCTAACCTTCGCGCAAGCTAATCTATAAGCACTAAAACCTAGTTTATGAGGACGATCGAATGCTCCAAACGATCTCGGCAGATAAGATTACGCTCTATGACCTTGAACAGCGCTTTGGGTTGGTGCAATCAGATGAACCGGACTTTTTCGAGGAGTGGCAAACGGATCTGCCACTGTTGACCTCGGTGGAAATCGATCGATTAGTCCGCGTTCGGACCGCTTACGATAATCTGGCAAGGCGATCCGTTCTAGAAAGCACGGTAAAATTAGCCGTGGTGTCACCATTGCTCGATTTATCAGGACTATTTTTTCCACCTTTTTATGTGACCACCGAAGAAGAAGTAGAAGTCATTGTTGATAGTCATGACTTAATGGTGCGGGGACGGATGGATGTGTTGGTGTTGAAGGAGCAGTTTTGGGTATTGGTGATTGAGTCGAAGCGGGCTGAGTTGTCGCTGAAAGTCGGGATTCCGCAGGTGTTGGCCTATATGTTGGGAGCACCGCAGCCTGAACGTCCCGTGTATGGATTAGTGACCAATGGCAGTAACTTTGTGTTTTTGAAATTGGAACAGCAAGAGGTTCCGACCTTCGATCGATCCCGTGAATTTGTACTAGAAACCGATCATGATCTAGAAATGGTTTTGCGGATTATGAAACGATTAGCAGAACGATCGCTTTAGAGACCTACAAATCTGCACACAACGTTAAAATAAAGAAAATTCTTGAACCTGTACCATGGCGACTCGATCGAAAGGAAAAAAGAAGTTTTCGGGATTTAGTAAAATCGAAGCCTTTCAGTTACTCAACTTAAAGGAACTCACCCCCTGGGAAATTAAAGTCGAACCGATCGCCCTCACAGATTTTTTCGTCCAACATCTCCAACGACTCCGTCGGAACTTTGACTTGGAAGGCTATGAAGAATCGAAAAAACTGCTGATTGATGCCATCTGTGATGAAGCGATCGATTCATTCATTCATTTGCGAATTTGGAAAGGCGCTAAGCTGGAAAGTGATGTGGCAGGTGGATTTGTTGATTATTTGATTGCTGAACGGCAGCGCTACATCACTCCCCCGATTC
Organism: Synechococcales cyanobacterium bin31.maxbin.ball.101; assembly: GCA_013298165.1. Classification (GTDB taxonomy): domain Bacteria; phylum Cyanobacteriota; class Cyanobacteriia; order Leptolyngbyales; family Leptolyngbyaceae; genus JAAFJU01. The sequence goes on from JAAFJU010000050.1 coordinate 25,536, forward strand.
TCTGTATTATAGAAGCCAAAAAAGACAACTTTGAACAGGGACTGGCTCAATGCCTGGTCGAAATGCACGCCTGCCAATGGAATAATCGAAAAATCGGACGCACGATTCCAGTGGTCGGTATCATCAGCAATGGTGCAAACTGGCAACTCTACAAACTCGATCCAACTGGCGAAGTCTGGGAATCTCCAGCATACTCGACAGGTGACATGGAACTACTGATTGCCCGGTTACGGTTCGCCTTTGAAATTTGTGACCGATCGCTCCAATCAAATCGTTAATTCCGCGAATGATTAAGAAACGATCGCACAGCCCTAACCGCTATCTTACCGCCTGAGTTCCGGGGGCACAGACTGGCGAGACATTATCTCCCACAATGATGGGAGCAGCCGGACGTAATCGACCTGGGACCAGGTTTTCGCAGACCAATCCGAATGTGGTGTATTCCTGGAAAACTGGTGAAAACCCTAACATCGCAACACCGACATAACTTTTGGCACCATCAAGACGGGAAATGGCATATTGATAGGCAACGCGATCGTTAGATTGAGTAGAATATTCATGAGACGGGGAATAGTCATTAAAATCATCTTCACTTCCCAGGCCAAGCTCGCCTAACGTGTTTGAAAACCTCATATTTTCTAGATAATACGCCTGCTGTGCGCGAGTCATACTACCGACAAGTGTCTTAGCAGAGGAATTCCATTGCTCAGGTGTAGAGGAAAATGTAGGTTTAAACTTAGTGGTTCCAGGAGCACAGATCAGCTTGAGATTCGTGTCAAGTCGAGGAGTCGCTGGACGAACGTTTCCAGGGCGATCGTTTTCACAGACGATCGCAATTGTTCCTGCTTCACCATTACTATAGCGAACGACCGCCACTCGCCCGACATAGCTTTTGAGATCTCGACGACGGGTCATTGCATACTGTAAGGTACTAGTCCGACTTGGCAAGAGGATGTACCGATAATCTGGGTTTGTGTTTGATAGGTCAAGCCCTAAATCCTGGATCTTATTTGTAAATTTTCCTGTTTCCAAATATATTGCTCGTTGATTACGATTCAGACTGGAAATATTGATTCCTGCGCGTTCTTGGAAGGAAGGGGTGGTTGATTGCTGGGCTTGGGCGGTGGGGACGATGATTGCTAGGGTGATGAGGGAGAGAAGGGTTTGGGGAACAATTTTTAGTTTCATATTAGGTCAGATGACTCGGGTACAGGCCAGGATTGATACTTATTTCAGAGCCTAGCCCGATGGACAGAATGGTGTCATCAGTGAGGGGATAAAAACCGGATTTTTCCGGATTTTTCTGAGTGAACTATGAACATTCTGCCCGCCGATCGCCGTACGGGCGCGCCTCCCGCGCCCAAACCCAACGCAAAATCCTAAACAATCCCATCACCCAACCGCACTCACCAAATGCTTCTGCAATGTCTGCACCGGAAGCGGACCCTGCAAATGGCTCCAAGGCAAAACCTGATCCTGCTTCCAATCCGAATACACATAAAAATCAATATCCGGAAGCTGTCCCTTCAAATCTTTAAACGCCCGCCGATAGCTCCCCAGCGTCTCCCCATAATGCCGCACCTTCTCCAACATCGGACCCAACCGCCGATCGCCCCGCGACAGCAACGTCTGAATCACCGACCAATTAAAACTCTCCGGCCTAAACTCAATCCCCTGCGGTCTCAATTGCTTTTGCAAAAACTGCAATCGCTTCTCCGCCTGCTTATTCACCCCAAACCATTGAAACGGGGTATGCGCTTTCGGCACAAAGGTACTGCAACCCCACGTCAATCGCAACCCAGGAGCCGCTTTCTTCAACGCCTTCAGCATGATCACCGTCTGCTCCACATCCTCCATCTCCTCGGTCGGGATCCCCACCATGCCATAGAGTTTCAATGCACTGAGTCCACCTGCTTTTGCATTGATCGCCGCCGTCGTAATCTCATCATTTTCCAATTTTTTATTAATCACCTGCCGAATCCGATCGCTCCCACTTTCCACCGCCACCGTCACCGATCGCGTGTCATGTTTCACCAACATCTGCGCCAGTTTCTCACTCAACGTATTGGTTCGCACAGAGGCGATCGTCACCCGCACATCATCATAAGCAGGTCGATTTAAATGATCAATTAACGCGTCAAACTCCGGATGCTGTGTCACCGAAGCGCCCAGTAAACCTAATCGCTCCGTTACCTTTAATCCCGCATCGATCGCCGGGATCAACGCCTTTTCCAAATCCGCCACCCGAAACGGCAACGTCAAATAACTCGCCATACAAAACCGACACATCTCCGGACAGCTTCGCACCACCTCCACCATATAAATGTTTTCCCAAGCCGACTGCGCCGTCACCACCGTCGAAGTCGAAAGATTCTCCCCGCGATAGGTCTGCTTTTCAATCCGATCGGGAATATCAGAATCAATAGGTTGAATACGCTCGATCGCACCCTCTAATGAATGGTATGTCACCTCATAAAGACTCGGAACGTAAATGCCAGGAACCTTGGCTAAATGTCGTAGTTTGGTCTTGCGATCGGCCCCGCGCACCTCCTTATAAGCATCAATCATCGCCCCCAACAAATTCTCACCATCGCCCAATAGGACTACGTCAAAAAAGTCTGCAAACGGCTCTGGATTTGCCGTCATCACCGGACCACCGCCAAACAAAATTGGATCAGAATTCTTACGATCGCGACTCCAAATCGGCACATCGAGCTTTTCCAACATGCTCAAAATATTCACATAATCCAATTCCCAAGACACCGAAAACCCCAAAAACTCAGGCCGAGACGGCAACGGCTCATGAATGTCCGTAAACAACCGGGCCACATCCACATCCGATCGCCTTGCAAAGGTCGCCCACACCACCTGATACCCCAAACTCGTAATCCCGATCGTATACTCATTCGGAAACGCAAACACCATCTCGATCGCATCATCGTCAGGTGTCACAGGCGAAAAAAGCAATCTCTCAGCCGCAAAAGGGGAAGCTGCCACAGGAACCAAAACCTAAAAAAGAACCCACCTAGCCTATCACCCCATCCAACCCCTATCACCCCACCCCACCCCCAAATCTAAAATCTAAAATCCAAAATCCAAAATTCCATCCCCCAATGCCCCACAATAAAGAACGCTGAATTCACCCCCTTTCCTCCTGCGAGGTCCCCCATGCCAATCCCCACAAAAGCATCCAAACCCCCAAGCTCGGAAAGTTCACCTCAACTCAGCGCCCGTCAACTCGCCCTCAACGCCCTGCGTCAAGTCCACCAAGGAGCCTACGCCGACGTCGCGATCGATCGCACCCTCAAAGCCCAAAAACTCGACGATCGCGATCGTCGCCTCTTCACCGAAATCGTCTACGGAGCCGTCCGCCGCCAGCGCACCCTCGACGCCGCGATCGACGCCTTAGCAACCAAACCCGCCAGCCAACAACCTCCAAACCTCCGCGTCCTCCTCCACCTAGGACTGTACCAAATCCTCTTCCTCGACCACATCCCCAGCTCCGCCGCCGTCGATACCACCGTAGACCTCGCTAAAAAAAACGGTCTCACAGGACTCGCAGGATTCGTTAACGGCCTACTGCGACGACTGGTGCGGCAATTAGAAGAGGGCGCAGAAGATGGTGAATTTGATGCGGCAAACCTCGACAAACTGCTCAAGACGAGCGACAAAACCCGCCTCGGCATCCACCACAGCTATCCCGACTGGATGACCGCCCAATGGGTCAAACAGTTCGGCTATGAGGAGACCGAAGCCCTCTGCGAATGGATGAACAATCCGCCCCACCTTGACATTCGATTAACTGGAAGAACCCTGGACCGATCGCACCTCAAGCGCCAACTCGAAAACCTCGACATCGTCGTCAGCGACATCCCCTACGCCCCCTCCGGACTGCGCCTCTCCCACAGCCCCATGGGCATTCAAGACCTGCCGGGATTTAAATCCGGCGATTGGATTGTCCAGGATGCCAGTGCGCAACTGGTCAGCCAACTCGTCGATCCCCAGCCCGGAGAAACGATCGCCGACCTCTGCGCCGCCCCCGGAGGCAAAACCGTCCACCTCGCTGGACTGATGCAAGACCAAGGCACCGTCATCGCCCTCGACAAAACCGCATCCCGCCTCAAAAAAATCCATCAAAACTGCGATCGGCTTGGCCTAAGCTGCATTCAAGTCAAAGAAGGCGACGCTAGATTGGTCAAAGACTGGCTAGGCCAATGCGATCGGGTCTTAGTCGATGCTCCCT
>JAAFJU010000307.1 GCA_013298165.1 Synechococcales cyanobacterium bin31.maxbin.ball.101
GTTAAAAGCGATCGCCGATGTCTTGCAATTTAAAAAACGGACGGATGAGGCATTAGACAATTATCGACAGGCGATCGACATTTATCGTGAAGTCGGTGATCGGCTCGGCGAAGCCAATACGTTAAAGGGGATGGGGCATTTGTTGTTTTCAGGAGAGCAATATCAGAATGCCTTAAAGAATTATCAGGATGCAGAAAAAGTTCTCATAGATATTGGCGATCGATATGGTTTGGGGTGGACAGAAATTTACATCGCTCGAACCCAATCCAAGCTCAACCAATCCGACAATTCTCAACAATCTTATCAATCCGCTATTCAGTGTTTTAAAGAAATTGATATGGATAATTTAGTTGAGGTCTGTCGCCAAGAAATGAATCCACCCTAAAGCAAACAAATGGCCTTCAACACCTGCAACAGCACGATCGCCGAGCCTCGATGTAACAAACTCAACTCAGGTAGCAGAAAATATTGCGGTGGTTCTCCAGCCTGAAGTTTAACAAATTGATAATTAATCCCATTCGTCGTCATCCCCCACACCGATCGTTGCGTCGCTAAACTGGGATAAGCATAGGTCAACAACTGCGCCAACCCCTGCAATGCATCTGCACCACTTTCCTTCGACTCCACCACCAACACCCAAAAATCCGGCTCAGCATCCGCCTGCTTCCGAATGGCCAACAAGTCCAACCGTCCCGTAATCTTCGACTCCGACAGCACGATCGGCGCAATCGCCACCTCCGTCTGAATCAAAATCGGCGATCGCATAAACCCGCTCAACCGCAACAGTGGATTGAGCGTCAATAGCCTCACCTGTCCCTCTAAGACATCACCCTCAACCAGATAGCGATCAAACTCCGATCGAATTTCAAAGAGTTGCGATTGCTCCTCAGGCGTCAGCCCATCCAAAACCAAACAATCCTCAAAATGGTCCACATACTCCCGCACATAGCCCAACCGTTGATGAACATCCTTAACCGATAAACTGCTAGCTTGAAGGACTACCATTAATCAAGATCTCCACAAAGGCTACACTACAGATCCAGTAACGAATACTCTTCTTTAATTATAGGCACTCAAGCACCAACGAACCATCCGATTCCCATTCTGGCAGCAATTCCAAATTCAAAGTTCGATCGTCGCCATCTTGATCCGCGCCGAACTAGAAGTTGGCGCTCTCAGGGCGAAGTCTACTCGAAGTAGACTAGAAAGAGGAATTTAGGTTTTTCTTGAGTCAGTTGAAACTGACTTCGCCCTCAAGAGCACCGAATTCATTCTGGTGCGGTCCAACAACGCAGCGAAGAGGTGTTTGAATTTGGAACTGCTGCCATTCTGGAAGGCTGCACCTACAGACTCACAGGATATAATCAAACCAGTTCTTCCGAGAAACCTCATGCCCAGCACGATCGCGATCGGCAATCTCACTCTCCCCGACCTCATTGAACAAAAGCAATTACAGCTTGAAGACACTCCGGAGTTTTTCTCAGAGTGGCGATCGCCCTTGCCTGAGATTAGTGACGCCGATGAATCATTCCTCGCCCAAGTCCAACAAAACTACTTTGACCAAGCCAAACGCGGCACCGTTTCCGAAGGACTGGTCAAACTCGTCGTCCTCTCACCGCTCTTACATTTAGCGGGGTTTTACCGATCACCCTTTGAAGTCGGTCTAGAAAAATCGGTACAACTTGAAGCTACAGAAGCAGGTCAAATTTGGCAAGGACGCATTGATGCCTTAGTCGTTCAGCATCAGATTTGGATCTTAGTGGTGGAATCCAAAAGCTCTGCCTTTGGCATTGATCAAGCCATTCCCCAAGCATTGGGTTACATGTTCGCCAGCCCTCAACCAGAACGCCCAACCTACGGACTCATCACCAATGGCAGTAGCTACGCATTTCTCAAATTAGAGCAACAACCGACCCCTCGATACAGCGTATCTGATGTCATGCTGCTACTCCCCGGACGCCGATCGTTAGAAACCATCCTAGCGATTCTAAAACAGATTGGAACAAGAATTACTCCGTAATCTAAAATCCAAAATCCAAAATCCAAAATCTAAGAAGCCTGTTGTTCCGTCACTCGTTTCAAAGGTCCATGGGCGCGCAATGCAGGCTGGAAGTTCGGTTTATTCAACAGCGCTTGCTCTAACGATCGCAACGCTTCTGGATACCGTTTTAGTTCAATTAAAACACGACTACGCCAATACCAAGGAATATGGCTTTCAGGTTTCAAATGAATCGCTCGATCGAAGCAAGCGATCGCCTCACGATATCGCGTCAACTTCATCAACGCACTCGCTAAACTACACCAAAGTTTAGGATTATTCGGTTGCATATGAATCGCCCGATCGTAACAAGCGATCGCATCCTCATAGCGCCCTAACCCAAACAACGCATCCCCACGTTTTTTCAAATTATCGGGGTGATCCGGATTATCCGAAACATCGGGCATCGCCGCCATCGATCGACTATGCTGACGAACTTTCTCCAGCAGTGGACCGCGCAACAGCCAAGAACCCGTCTGGTCCATGGGGCGCGTTCCTAGCTTCGGTGAACTCTTTTCCGCCACTAGCGCAGACAGCAAACTCGGCGTCTTCGGCGCAGACTCTCTAGCCCGCGCAGCATCTTGGTACACCGAAATCCCCTCTAGCTTACGGGCAATTTTTTCTGCCGTCGAATGAACCGTTTTCAGTTCAGGACGCAGAGACACCTGTGGCAACTCCTGGGAAATCACCGGAATGCTCAACACCGTCGAGTCGTCTCCATCCAAGACTAAATCCTCTGTCGCGGGCATCGGACAGAGCGCATTGACCAGGCGCGATCGGCCCGCCAAGGATTCCGCATCCGTGGGTTGTAACTTCAACGCTTGACTATAGGCCGCCAGTGCCTCTTCCCGGCGCTCTATCTGCTCTAGAACTTGGGCTTTCATCCGCCAAGATTCGACGCTATCGGGCATCAAGGCCAACGATCGCTCCAGATCCTGCAAGGCCCCCGCCCAGTCCTTACGCTGCGATCGGACCTCGCCCCGCACTCGCCAAGCCGCTGCATAGTCCAAATCCGCCCCCAAAAGCTGATCTAAGACGGCGATCGCCTCTTCGC
>JAAFJU010000314.1 GCA_013298165.1 Synechococcales cyanobacterium bin31.maxbin.ball.101
CTGAATATATTCCTGTGGCCATTCGACGCATTGTTGAGGCCCGATCGGATAATTATTGTGAATATTGCTACTCTCCAGAAGCCTTTGCGACTGAGCGATTTGTGATTGAACATATTTTCCCTCGTGTGGCGGGTGGACGTTCTACATTGAATAATTTGGCTTGGAGTTGTATTGGTTGCAATGGACACAAGCAAGCTAAAACAGGGGCCATTGACCCAGTAACAAAACAGTTCGTTCGTCTTTTTCATCCGCGACAACAAGTTTGGAGAGAGCATTTTCAATGGGATATCGATCCCACGAAAGTTATTGGAATAACGCCCTGTGGCCGAGCAACTGTTTTGGCCCTTCGGCTGAATCGGTTTGGGGTTGTAAACTTACGATCGCTGCTGGTTCTCGCAAAGAATCATCCGCCTAAAACTGGCCCTGCGTCGATGGAACAGCTACATGATCGAGATCAGCAGGAGTAATCTAATGGAAACAGAAAAACAAAAGCGGTTGGAAGCGGCAGGATGGAAGGTCGGTAGTGTATCTGATTTTCTAGGTTTAACATCGGAAGAATCGACGATCGTAGAGATGAGATTAATGTTGAGTCGAAGTCTTAAGGAGCGGCGTAAAGTGCTGATGACCCAAGCTGAACTGGCCGCTAAGATTAGTTCCAGCCAGCCCCGAATTGCCATGGCGGAGAATGGGGACTCCTCGGTTTCGATCGAACTCCTCATCCGCGCGATGTTAGCAACTGGGGCTAGTCCTCAAGAAATCGGACAGATTATTGCAAGTGCCTCTTAATCCGTCTCAAAACCTCACAAACAAAAAAGCGATCGTCCCTCCAATGAAGAACGATCGCTTTTTAATCGAGCTATTTCAAACCCATTCAATTCGCATTAACGGTTCTGTTGCAAGAACTGTTGTGCTTCTTTACCGGGGTTGTAACCGTAACCGAATGCAGACCGATCGGTATCATCCAAGACCTTCGGTGTGACCATGACGACGATTTCACGACGTTCTTTATCGCGTCTCGTACTACGGAATAGCGCACCTAGAATGGGGAGATCACCTAAAATAGGAACCTTCACTACATCCGAGCGATCAGTTTCCTTAATGACACCCGTTAAGATCAACGTCTGGCCATCGCGAATCCGCACCAGTCCAGAACTCGTGTCACGCTTTTGAAGGAGTTGAATAAAACTTCCACGGCCAAATGCACCGCCAAGTTCTTGGGGGATCTTGGGGGAGGAAATTTTAGAGCCAACTTCCATGGAAATAAAGCCATTATCATCAATCCGACGAAGATCAATGTTCAAGATGAGACCTGCATCTTGTCTTTCCACTTCAACCGTTGTGTTGGATGTGTTGCCCGTGGTTGTGGTCGTTAGTTTGTAGTTAGTGATAACTTCTTCAACTACTCTGACGCCAGAGCTTTGACCTTCTTGAATCACTAGAGTTGGATCAGTCAAGACTTTTGCATTCTTATTTTCGATCGAAGTCTGAAGTCTAGCAAGCCAATTAAATCCTGAAGGGAAGTTAGTTTGTCCACCAGAACCAAAGGTTGCTGTGGCAACACCACCAACAACGCTGGCTCCAATTCCATCAAAATTAAAGTTCAGACTAGTACCAGCCCGATCGATCCCATTCAAATCAACGTCAATGACCTTAACTTGAACTGATGCCTGACGTTTACGGACATCAAGCTGGGTGAGGAATCCGGTGGCCAGAGCAATTTTACGAGGATGACCCGTCAAGGTAATTGCATTGGTCCGAGTATCAGCCGAAACTGACAGACCACGAAGCAAGAGCGGACCGACACCACCGCTTGCACGGAGCGCCAAGATCGTTGGAGTCCGAGTTTCAATGGTCCGTGCCGCTGCACCTTCACCCACGGTCTGCACCGAAACTTGGGTAATCGGAAGCTGCGTTTCAGCCCCTTGAGTCGTCAGGAAGTTAGAAGCCGCTTCTGTCGTCGTTTGGTTGAGGCGAATGGTGCGGGAAATTACGTTCCGCGCATCATCGGGCAAACTGCTGCCGACGAAGATCGTCCGACCAACGCGGTTGGCTTCCATGCTGGCACAGGCAGGTGTCGCACCACCGCCACCACCACCCGTTGCACCCGCAGGCACACAGGCGATTCGCAATACGTAGTTGAAGACATCCTGAACCGATTCATTCTCAATATCCAGAGAAATCGTCGGACCACCCGTCGAAGCACCCGCCGCGCCAGGAGCGCCGCCAGGAGCCGCTGCACCTTCACTGAAGGCTAAGTTCATACCCGCAGCACGCGCCAAGAGCGACAAGACTTCGCGCACAGGAGCGTCACGCAATACGAGGCGAGGAATCCGCTCATTGGTTCCCAGATCGATCACCGAAGCTGTGGTGTCCAACTGCGAGATCGCCATGTCTCCCACGGGAGGAGCCGAGGCCCGAGGCATCAGAGGAGGTGCAATCGTATTGGGAGCCTGAGGCGCAGTCCGAGGAGCTGTGGGGCTAGGAATGAACGGTGCGATCGGTGTTGGCGAAGCCTGTGCGATCGGCGCAGAACTCTGAGTATTCTGAGCGATCGCTTCTCCAGGTGGCATCGACATCGCCTGAGCCAAACGGCCTGTAGCACCTGCCTTACCGACCACGTTTAAGACGACGCCTTGACCGTCTTTGCTGATCAATTGGCCCGTGGGAGCTGCCTTACCATCTCCGACCACGGTGACTTGAACGCCATCTTTGCCTGTAGGAATGACGGAAATCGACGCAATGCCGGGAGCCGGATTGTTTTGGCGGAAGGGCTGGTTGTTGGCGAGCTTTGTGTTGAACACGTAAGCATTCCAAGTATTACCGCGATTGGTGTTGAACACTTGCGGCGGCTTGCTTCCGGCTTGAGTCTGGAGCACGATGTTCATGCCAGAGTCAGCGGGGGTCAGTTGCACACCAG
>JAAFJU010000329.1 GCA_013298165.1 Synechococcales cyanobacterium bin31.maxbin.ball.101
TTGCGAGTTCATTAAAGCAGGGGATTACGACGGAAAGTCTCACGGAAGCTCACGGCATGAAAGTGCGTGAGTATTTTACCTTGATTTGGTTTCGGTTGGGATTTGGGGTTGGGGATTGGGCTTGTTTAGGTATTCTTTGAGGTAATCATATTTACTGGCGGATGGGGTTTGGGGAGTTGGTTTTTCTTCGGCTTTTGCTTCTGGTTTTGCGACAGGTTGAGTGGGTGGAACGATCGGTTTTTCGATCGGTTTAATCGTGTTTTTAGGGATGGATTTTGGGGTGATGGTTGGTGTGGATTTGATGGGGGTGGATTCGATCGGTTTGATGGTGTTTTTGGGGGTGGATCTGATGGGTGTAGGTTTGACGGCTTCTTTGATTAATTGTTGGACTGAAGGTTTAGCTTCAGGTTTTGGCTGAGGTTTAGCTTCAGGTTTTGGCTGAGGTTTTATCTCAAGTGTCTGAGGTTTTGTTAGAGTCTGGATTTGAGGTTTTGTGGGTGTTTTGACTTCGACTTTCTTGCCCGGTGTAATTTGTAGGGGTTTGGGTGATTCCGATCGGCTTGGAATGGTTTCTGGAACCTTTTTAACGGGTTCTTTGATGAGTTGTTTAGGTTGAATGGCTCTTGGCTGTTCAGTTTTTGGTTGTTCTTTGATGCTGGTTGTTGAAGGTTTAGGTGCGATTGGAGGGATGGGTTTTACTGTTTCAGGTTGCTTGGTTTGAATCGCTTTTATTGCTGTTGGCTTAGCGGGTTCTACTTTGGGAGTCTTCTCCAACGGTTTGACTTCGATTCCTGTTCCGGGAGTCTTCGCCGATGGTTTCAGTTCTTTTGGTTTAATTTCAGCAGGTTTTGATTCAGCTTTTTCGGCTGCGGGTTTACGGAATCGGTCGAGCCAGTTGGTTGTTTTTTCAGTTTCAGTTTTGGGTTGTTCAGTTTTGGGTTGTTCAGTTTTGGGTTGTTCGGATTTTGGCTGTTCTTTGATGGTTGTTACTGTGGGTTTGGGTGAAATTGGGGTGATGGGTTTTGCGATGGGTGCGGTTTGGATAGACGGGGCTGGCTTGTCTTCGGTCTTTTTGTTGGATCCGAAGTTGAATTTGAAGGGTTTTCTGGATTCGATCGCAGGTTTTTTCTGGGTATTGCTGTCGATCGGTTGCGGCTTGGCGAATTTAGGCTCAGCAGGTTTAGCTTCAGGGGGCTTAGCTTGAGTGGGTTTGGCTTCGATCGGCTTTTTCTCTACTGATTTCTTGTCGGTAGAGCTTGGTTTGGGTATGGCGATCTGGGGTGTTGGTTCTTTTTTGAAGAAAGTCGGCAGCGGAATGGCGGGGATGCTGATGCCTTTGGAGGGGCTGCTCAGATCGCTGGGGATCGCGACGGGTGTGGAATCGGTTTTGGTTTTTGTGGGTGCTTGAGTTGGTTTAACTTCAGGTTTAGCTTGGGGTTTAACCTCAGGTTTAGCTTCTGATTTAATTTCAGGTTTAGCTTGGGGTTTAACTTCAGGCGTAGGTTTTTCGTCGTTTTGGGGTTTGCGGAATCGATCGAGCCAGTTTCCTTTTTTAGGTTCATCTGGTTTTTGAGCAGCGGGTTCTGCGACAACAGCTTTGGGTTCAGTCGGTTTTGCTGTGACGGGTTTTGCTGTGATGGGTTTTGCTGTGATGGGTTTTGCTGTGACAGGCTTGTCAGTAGGATGGGTTGATTTTTCTTTTTCTTGGGCGGGTGCGATCGTTTTGGGCGCGGGGGTTGGAGTGACGATTCCCGTTCCGGGAGGCTTCGCCAACGGCGTTTTGACATCAATTTTTTTGCCCGGTCCCATGAAGGCTGGGAGGAGCTTTTGGATGATTTTTTTAGGTTTGGGTTGAGCGTCTGGGGCTTTCTCAGGTTTGGCGTCAGGTTTGGCGTCTGGTTTGACTTCTGGTTTTTGGGTAGTCGGTTTGGCTTCAATCGAGGCTTTCAGATCGGGGGCTTTTTGAGGAAGTGGGATGGGGACGATTCCCGAGGGAGGCTTCGCCAACGGAACGATCGGTGGAACAACAGGGACGGTCGGCGTTGCAGGTTTTACCGATTCTGCTGCGGGCGAAGGTTTGGCTTCGGGCTTAACTTCGGGCTTAACTTCGGGCTTAACTTCAGGTTTGGCTTCAGGTTTGGCTTCAGGTTTGGCTTCAGGTTTGGCTTCAGACTTCATCTCAGATTTGAGATCAACCTTAGGTTCTACGGGAGCGACTTCGATGGGCTTTGGCGGTGCGGGGGGAGTGTAGGTTGGATCGACGATGCCTTTGGCCTGGGCGATCGTCAGTTCGCCTCGGGTTAGTTGTGCGAGGGGATCTTGGCCGTTGGGTTCGTAGGTGAAGATGCGGGCAGTGTTGTTGCCAAAGTTTTCGACGCGGTTGCCGTTTTGGTCGATGAATTCCAGTTGGACCCAATTTTTTCCGGGCTTGAATCCTTTTAGGTAGGTGGGCTGCCACCGATCGAGGAGGAAGCTTTGGCCGTTGATGGTGGCTT
>JAAFJU010000012.1 GCA_013298165.1 Synechococcales cyanobacterium bin31.maxbin.ball.101
TGAGAATTTTGCGGGGTGTCAGTTTAGTGTCTTTGAAGAAGCGGCAGGACAGACACAAGCCTATGCGCTGGCAACTCAAGCGCCGGAGGACGGTAGTTTAGATTCGTGGCAATGGTATCCGGAACAGGCGGGGACCTATTCAGCACTCTATCCAAGAAGTTGGTATGAATATCGTCAGGTGTTTAAAGCGCAAATCACCTGCGAACAGTTCTCTCCAATTATTGCCAATAATTATCAAGAAACGAGCTATCCAACCGCTTCCTTTCTCTGGACGGTTCATAATCCCACCGATGAACCGATTACTCTCAGTATTATGATGAGCTGGGAAAACCTAGCGGGTTGGTTTCTTAATACTGCAAAATCACCGAATATTCAGGTGCGGGATGATGGAAGTCCCTTCTATGACTATGTTCCACGGATTAAACAAAGTCTTGGAAACTATAATCAATTGATTGGTGACGAGAGCAAGATTGGCATTGTGATGGGCAATGCTAGAAGCAATCTTGATATTGCCGGGGAAGGCGATGGTGAATGGTCGATCGCAACTCCTTTAAACCCTTTAAGTGAAACAACCTACAATACTCGATGGAATGCTGCGGGTGATGGTTTAGATCTATGGCGATCGTTTTCCCAAGATGGTACGTTAAATAACCTGGATGATGAAACGCCCGCGATCAAGGCAGAGAGAATTGGGGGTGCGATCGCGGTGAAATTCACCATTCGTCCTGGGAAGACTCGCCAGATTCCGTTTATCTTGGCCTGGGATTTTCCGGTGATGGAATTTGCTCAAGGAGTGACGTATTTTAAGCGGTATACCGACTTCTTTGGACGTACAGGGACGAATGCCTGGACGATCGCAAAACAAGGACTCAAACGCTATAGCCTTTGGCGTGAGCAGATTATGGAATGGCAAGCGCCGATTGTGGATCGGGAGGATTTGCCGGACTGGTTTAAGATGGCGTTGATGAATGAGTTGTATGATTTGACCCAGGGATGTGCGTTGTGGAGTGCGGCGAGCGAGGATGATCCCGTTGGCCAATTTGCAGTTTTAGAATGTATTGATTATCGCTGGTATGAGAGTCTCGATGTTCGTCTCTATGGCTCATTCGGGTTATTGATGCTATGGCAAAAACTTGAAAAATCTGTGATGCTAGCGTTTGCTAGAGCGATTCCGATTCAAGACGATCGGACACGCAAGATTGGCTACTATGCGACGATCGGACAGGAAAGTCCCGATGCTCTGCGCAAGGTGCGAGGGGCAACGCCACATGATCTCGGCGCACCGAATGAACATGTCTGGGAGAAGACGAATTATACGAGTTACCAAGACTGTAATCTCTGGAAAGATTTGGGTTCGGATTTTGTGTTGCAGGTGTATCGAGATTATTTACTAACGGGTGCGACGGATGTGGGGTTTCTTTCTGAATGCTGGGGAGCGATCGTGGAGACGTTGCATTATTTAAAGACGTTCGATCTCGATAACGACGGCCTTCCCGAAAATAGCGGCGCACCGGATCAAACCTTTGATGATTGGCGGTTGAAGGGGGTGAGTGCTTACTGCGGTGGGCTTTGGATTGCGGCGTTGGAGGCGGCTTGTGCGATCGGTCGGATTTTAAATCAAGACGTTGGTGTTTTTGAACAGTGGGCGGTGCAGTCTCGATCGGTTTACCAAACGCTGCTTTGGAATGGATCGTACTACCGCATTGATAGTGAGTCGGGTTCTGATGTGGTGATGGCGGATCAGCTTTGTGGGCAGTTCTATGCGCGATTGTTGAATTTGCCGGATGTTGTGCCGATTGATTGCGCGAATACAGCTTTGAAGACGGTTTATGACGCTTGTTTTGTTAAGTTCAATGATTATCTCGCATCCGGTGGGGCGAGTGGGAATGATGGTCGGATTTCGGAGGGCGATCGGGTGTTGGGTAAGTCGAGGTTGCCGATCGGTGCTGCGAATGGAGTGAGGCCGACGGGGGAACCGGAGAATGCGAATTCGACGCATCCGTTGGAGGTTTGGACGGGGATTAATTTTGGGCTTTGTGCGTTTTTGGTGCAGTCTGGAATGGAGGTGGAGGCGATGACGATCGCGCGATCGGTGGTGTCGCAAATTTATGACAATGGGTTGCAGTTTCGGACGCCGGAGGCGATTACGGCAAATGCGACGTTCCGGGCTTGTCATTATTTGCGGGCGATGGCGATTTGGGGGATTTTTGGGGTGATGGAGGGAGGGTTTGGGGTGGAGGGGTGATGGAGGGAGGGTTTGGGGCTGTGTGCCGTTGGGGTGGATGCGTTGCGTTGCTTAACGCATCTTACAGATCCTGGATGATGATGTCCTTGAGGGTGATCGATCGGTTTGTGCGATCGCCTGTTGCTAGAAACTGCGTTAGGATTTCGCAGGTGACTGCCACTGTCAGCATGACCAGGTTGCGCGCTAACGGATAATCACAAATATCCTCCTTCGCACTCGATGGCACCCGATAATCCTCATTCCAAATCACCTCCCCATAATCCGCCGCTAGACCCGCATGGAGACAGTTCACACCCGTCTGAAAACTGTAATCCTTAAGGATTTGGCGCGATGCACTGTTATCGAAGGCGTCAATCACCAGATCGGCTCCTTTCAGCCACGTTGCTGCGTTCTCAACGGTGAGTCGTTGGGTATGCGTTGTGATTTTCGCGCCGATCGCCCGATAAAGCGCGTTTGCCAGCACTTTCGCTTTGAATCCACCAATGTCACTTTTGTAATACGGTTGCGTGGATAGGTTATGTTCTTCAATGCGATCGAAATCAATCACCGTTAGATTCCCATAGCCCGCCCGCACCAGATTTTCCACGAGGTTCGCACCGATCGCTCCCGCGCCACAAACTGTAATCGCATAGGTGTCAATCTTCGCCATTAATTCGGGCGATCGATATTGCGTTTCATGATTCAATAATGCTGCCATATTGATTAATACTCCCGTTGTTCTACAACACCCACAAGCGATTGCAAATCGAAATCTTCATCGAGATCATCGAGACAGATTCCCGCATTCATCACCGTGAGATCCTGTTTAGAAATCGCACTTGTATGTTCCTCCCCATCCCCCGTCCGCCACTCCACCGTCCAAAAATCACCCTTATCCTGAAACCGATCGAGCGACCCACCGCCCGTCTGAAGCGCCGATCGCAAGCGTCTCTCATCCTGTTTAGTAGAGAAATCCTGCGTCTGCTGACTGGCGAGATGATAAGCCGATCGCATTTCAGGTGTCAGTCCAGAAAACGCAAGTTTTTCGACAGGTGTATGGTTAGCGAATTGGGTCTGCAACTGCTCGGCAGCGATCGGATCGCTCAGTCGATCGATCGTCTCAAAGTAGAAGACCTTTCCTATCGATTGCGCTACCACCACATCAAACGGATTCCCTTCTGTCACTAGGTGTAGGGCGATCGGTTTTGCTGTCCCGAAGCGTTGACGCATATCAGATTCGTTGACTGGATAGGCAAGCCAAGTTTGATTCTTCAGTCGATGACTTAAGCGAAGGCGAAGGGTTCGTGCATTTTTAAAATAAGCATCCACTTGCCAAAGTTCTGCGGTTTTCGTTAGCATTGCCACTTTTGTATCCACAGGCTGAAAAATTCCCCACCCCTCAAAGTTCCGGTCTTTTGGCGTGAAGGTATAAATCATGCCTTGAATGCGGGTTCGGATCTGGCTAGACTTCAGGCAGGGGGCGAGGAAGGGCGGGAGGTTGGACTCTTGGTGGGCGATCGATCGAAGGAGATCTTGAATATTAAATTGCGTCACAAATCATCCCCCGTTCTTGTTAAATCGGTCTATTTTCCCTGCCCTGATAAACGCGCAAAATGACAACTTCATCGTCGAGAATGGCGTAGTGCAACACAAATCCTGATTTCCCGAATGAAATAATCAATTTCCGTAAGCCGATCGCGTCTCCCACGGCAGTTCCGCGTTTTGGAAACTGTTGAAGGCTTTCGCCAGTTTTAACAATGTGCTGAATTGTTTTTGCGGCGATCGTAGGGGAATAGGCTTCGAGAAATTGATAATGTCGATCCAAATCGGCTTTTGCTGTGGGTGTCCAAACGACAATGCTCATGGTTCACCGTCATGGCTTAATGAGTCTGCCCACTGTTGCATCGATTCTTGGGAAAACGATTGTCCAGTCTCTTGGTATTGCTTCAAAGCTGCCATGCTTCCTGCAATCATTTCCGCTTCCGAGAGAGGACGAAATTCCCCTTCCGTTGTGATATCACCCCATTCCAACTCGGCTGATCCATCATCGGTCAGTGACTGCTGAAACCCTTCCAAATCACTATCAGTCTCCAAAAGCCATTGGACGACCAAACTTTTGACTCGATCGCCAGAGAGTGCTTGTAAATGTTCTGCAACTTGCATTCTGAGCGCTGAGGTTGCCATGGGGATACGACATGAAAGAACTGGATATCTTGCTCTATTTTAGCAGAGCCGAAAACCAATGGGATCATCGATTTTGGACCTTGGAGTTTTAAATCCAAAATCCAAAATCGCCAATCTAAAATCCGCTCACGCTGCCCGTTGAGGCAATGCCACATCTAAAATTTCCATGAGGAGTTCTAGGCGGGACGGGCGGGCGAGGATGGGGATGAGGTTGGGAAGGGAGTAGTAGTCGCCAGAAAAGACTAGCGTGTCTACTGTAACCTTCTGTGCCTTGAGCGCATCTTCGACCAGGGTGCAGTAGCTTCCCACACGGATGATCAGTACGTCTGGCTTGACTTTGTGGGTTTTGCAGTAGGAGAGATAGGCTTCCAGGAAGTAGGGGTTCGTGTTGTCGCCTTCGTCGGTGACAATGATGAACTGGTCTACAATCTGCGATCGCTTTTCCATTGCCGCGACTGGCGCACCAATGCTGGTGGCATTGTTAGCCGTAATGTTGCGAAAAGCCTTTTCCCAATCGCTGAGTTCAGGTCCGTCTGCCTTGATTTCGTAGGGCAGCGTATCGAACGCATACACATACAAATCGGCTTCTGAAATCCCTGAAATCATCGCCGCAAGACGCTTTCCGACTTCGATCGCCTGGGTCATCGAACCCGATTTGTCCACGAGCAAACCCGTCGATCGGGTAATGCGACCGCGACGCTTGATTTGTTCGTTGGAGACGGCTTCGAGACGGGCAACGGTGTCCGCATCGAAATCTGCGGGGTTGATCGCACTGGTGGCTTTCATGGCGGCAACACGATCGTTCGATACGGCTGCATCCAGTTTGCGGTCGATCAATGCCTTCACGTCAGGGTTATCCATCGCACCACGCGCCTTGAGAGACTTGAGGTTGTTGATGATTTCCTGGGGTGACATGGCGTCGATCAAGGCGACCAAGACGGTGGGCGTGAGCTGTTTGATGGCACCGATCGCCGTGGTGTAGGGCAACTTGTGCGCCACGATGATTTGTGCCTGGTCAAGCGGGCTATCTGCTTTTGCTAGACGCTTGAGGACAAATGCCAGCGAATCTTCTGGCGGTTGGTCTGCGAACAGAATGGCATTCGCTCTCGCGTTGGGCTTGATGTGCAGCGAAGCATAGAGATGCTTCATGGCTTTACGTGCCCGCAGGGTTGCGCGATCGAATTGTACAGGATTGGCTTCGCGTTGACGCAGGTATTGCTGGACCGCAGTGCGGGTCGATCGAGGCACTTTGCCTAGCTTTTGCTTCATGAAGTCTACGACCCGTGCCACTTGGTAGGGCGGTAGGGCTTGCAGCATCGTATAGCCTGCGTTTCGGTGTTCCACGAGTTGGCTAGCGAGCAGATGGGCGATGAAGACTTCCTTGTGATCACGCACGTCTCCGTTTTGGTTGTACCAGACGGCGAGATGACCATAGAAGATCGGGTCTACGTCACGCATCAACTTGTGGGTTTCCGCAACGGTTTCTAGTTGACGGTGCGGCGTGGTGAGAAGGGTATTGATAATTTCTAAACGAAGATCGCGTTCGCTGGCGTTCATCGGTTGGACCTCTGGGATGGATTCTAATGCATTGCTCATGGGAACAACAGGTGGCACGATCGGTTCAACGATCGGCGTTGCTTCCAATGTTGGAACTTCTGTTGCCGTCTGCCTTGCTTCTGTTGTCGTGAAAGGGATTGGCGTATTGAGAAAATCCCAGAGGGTCTTGAGAGTAGAAATAAATGTACGTGACATGATGAATGCCTCCTAATGATTAGAGAGGCGATCGCGCAAGTTGAGAGAGCATTTAACTAGGTGTTTCCTTAACAGGGAAGTGTGTAAGCTCTGTCGATTAGGGCGCGACGATCGCAACTTGAAAACGGGTATTCGTGCAAGTTCGGAAAGCTTGTTGTACGTTACGTCCGCTCTTACCCCTTGCGGGGCAGTGGGCACATCGATCGCAATCTCGTAACCGAGACTGTGATCCATTCACGATGAGTCGGTCGCCCGACTGTAGTTACCTTAGGAACGTTATCTGGGTATGTAGGCTTTCAAGGTTGGGGCACGAAAGATGTTTAACCGTAGACCGCTTCGGGACGGATGATCACGTCGCCGCTGGGACGCCGATCGATCACGTAGTCGTTGAGACGATCTTGGGAAATGTCGAGGTGTTGTCCGAGGCGTTCTTTGACGGCTGTGTCGGACGTTTGGCGAGTGATGCCGAGGGTGTTTTCGGCGAGGTCGAAGGAGCGTCCTTCAAATCTGACGTGGACCATTGTTTTTTCCTCCTTGGGGCGATCGATTTCACAGTCTTTCAGTGATTTTTTAAGTCACATCGTACAAGTTGAGAAAGCTGTTGTTCATACGCAGGAGTTGAACCTGCGATGGCTTGTGTTAGAGACAAGTGCCTTACCATTAGGCGAGTATGTAAGCTTTTTCGATTGGGGTACGATGTGATGAGTTATTGTGCGATCGACGTTCTGGTTATGCAGGGGCGATCGTTTTTTTAGGTGGGCGGGGTGATACGTTGCTTCGCTTAACGTATCTTACGGTTGATTTCCCGTTTGTTGCATTGCCGTTTGGCGATCGCATAGCGAGAACCGGGCGCGTGGACCATCTCTTTTTTGACCGCATCCCAGACGGGTTCTGCGGGCGCTTGGGCGAGGGTGATGTGATACCACTGGTCATCGATCTTTTGATAGTGGTGATCCCGATCGATCGCAAGATAGTCCTTTCGGGTGGGTTTATAACTAGGTGGTTTAAACCCGTTGACCGTGCAAGAGGGGGATGCCAAACACAGGATGCCAGTTTCGGGATGAACGTAGAATTCATCGTCGTGACGGCTTCCGAGGATTGCCGATCGCCAGGAATATCGCTGGTGGGCTTTCCGATGGGGCACGTTATCAATCATTTCAACATGTTCGATGACGTAATCGCTTACATGATCCAGAACATGTCGTCCTGCCATAGTGTTGGCATCCAGTCGAGTATTGAGTTCGCTGTGGACTTCGTTCCAAGGTTTCCCAACTTTCGATCGCAGCAATCGCTTGATTGGATTGAGATGATCGTTGAGATATTTAGTCTTGTGATACGGTTTGATGAAATAAGCGTTGAATGGACCTTCACCATCGATCGCATCTTGGGTGAGTTTGTACAGCGCTTTCTTATATCCCGTCACTTTCTTTAAACTGATTCGCATTCCGCGTCGCGGACGTTCGATTACGATTTCACTGAGACGATGTTCGCTCATGCTTTACCTATTGCTTGATTAACAGTCACGGAGCCTGTGCAGTTGTGCGCTCCGGGAGGGCGTTGGAATAAGTCAAAGTAAACTCAAGGAACATGGCGAAAACCTCCTGGGACTGTGTAGTGGTGTCTGTATTATCAATGTAATACATGTATTACAAGATGGCAAGACCTTTTCAAAAATTGGTTTGGATCGACTCCAAGCCGATCGCCCCCGACACCAATTTCTCCTTGGTTGCCTTCGAGCATTTCTTCAGCCGTAACTCTAGACGAGAGGCGTCTGATTTGGTGCCGACTTCGGTGGTAAAGACAAGTTCGAGGGGGGCTTTTCCGCGTAGATATTTGGCGCATTTTTTGCCTTGGCTTTGATGCTCGGCAAAGCGACGATCGAGATCGATCGTAATCCCCGTGTACAACGAGTTGTCCACACAGCGAATCATGTAGAGAAACCACGTTGGTTTGATCTTCATGGATTCAGGCGGGTGCGGACGAGGAGGTCGTTGAGGGCGGGTTCGGCGGTGGGATCGGTGGGGAGATGGCTCCGATCGCGTTCCAATTCCAATTCTGCTAGTAATCGAGTGAATACTTTCTCGTGGAATTCGAGATCGATCGTACCTGTTTCACTTTTCTCAGCTCCCGCAATCTTAATCGCGATTAGGTTATCAATCCCTTCTAATCCAAACTTTTGATTGAGTTTGACTAAATTGGGTTCAATTTCTCCGGTTTGCATTAGGTGGATACCTGTAAGCAAAACACGGTACACGTAGAGCAAAGGCTTGACCCGTAAGGGATTTTGTTTGCTAAACAGCCGCCATTCGGTTTGGGCAAAGCCGAGGTAATGGTGGCTGTGGTAGCGGGTGATGCAGGCGGGGGCGATCGCGCAGAGTTCCTCGTGAATGGGGGTGCTGTGCAGGACGATCGGTGACAACAGTTGCTCTAGAACGTAGCCATTTTTCTTGAGCATGAGACCCATGAATTTTTTCAAGTCATGGGTAACGAGATCAAGTTCGAGTGTGGGAAAGTTTCGGCTGGTTTCGATCGTTTCTTTGCCAGGATTAAGTCCGACAATGGTTTCGATCGGTAGGATGTGAACGCCGCGCAGATCGTAGTCGGAATCCGGGGAGGGGAATCCGTAGATGTGCGAGCCGCTGAGGGTTGCGAAGGCGAGTGGGTAGGGCTGCGCGGCGATGATGTCCTTCAGTTGGGTGGTGATTTTTGGGTCTAGCATGGCTTTTTAGGATGGCTTAGGTCATTGTACGACGTGCGTTTAGCAGAAATGCGTTGGCTTGATCGTAGTCGGGACGATCGGGCAGGGTGGTTTGCGTGAAGGCGCGATCGAATTCTTCATGCAGTTGCAAGCGCCATGCGTTTACGTCTTCCCAGGAGGTTTGCTTATATTTGATATTGAGCAATGCTTCACGGTGCTGATCGATTTGCACCGGGACGAAGCCTTCGCGCAGGATGGTGATGCCGGATAACAGCAACCGAATCAGGTGCATGGCGTGTTTGGGTCTGACGCTGCCTTGGTTTCGGAGATCTTGTTCCATCTTTTTGAATTGGGATAGAACGTAGCTGTTATAGGTTTGGTAAATCAGTTTCGACAGGAAGATCGATCGAATGTCCAATAGTTCCTGGGCGATCGGATGACAGATTTCCACCAGTGGCGAGTACAAACATTCCAACACATTCGGATTCGCTTTGAGACACAGGACGAGAAACTTTTGCAATTCCCAAAAGCATTCCTGAGCTTCGTCATTTTCCAATTGTTCCGGCACACCATAAAGCGACCAGTGTAGGTCGGCGGGTGGCAGGTAGATGCCTCGGCGATCGGTGTCGGAGTTTTCGTCGTCGAGTCCGTAGGCGCGGGAGCCGATGATGACGCGGTAGATGACGTGATCGTCGAGTTTGCGATCGATCAGCGGCGTGATCAGTCCTTCGGATTGGAATTGTTTACGAATGCTGAATTCGTGGCGTTTGAGCGGGACGATCGCTCCTGTGGGGAGTTGGATGTGATAAGTGTGGTTGCCGTCGGTGGGGATTTGGATGATGGTGCCGACGCTGCCTTTGGGGGATTGGGTTTCGATTTGGGTGACGACTTGGGTGCCGATCGGGACGATGAGGTTGATTTGGGCTTGTGTGTGAGTCATGATTGACCTCGCGAAGTTGAATGACGGGTGATGACGGCAGAATTTGTTATAGTCAATATGCCCACCGCATCGTTGCATGGAGCTTTCTCGTCATGAAATCCACAACTGAGTCTGACTTGCTAGATCGCGTGACAAATTGTATTCCGGTTGAATTACAAACTCGATTTAGTGAGTTGGTTAAAAAGAGACAAGCTACAACGATTAATGAACTTGAACTTCAAGAACTCTGTGATTTAAACGATCGGATTGAATTAATCGAAGCTGCAAGAATTCAAGATTTAGCACAACTGTCTCAACTCCGATCGGTCTCTCTTCCAGAACTAATGAAGCAACTCAAGTTTAAACCTGTAAATCATAGTTAACCAATGGAGTTGATTTATGATCTCATGTGTCATAGTTGCTTTTAATTCAATATATTTATTTGAGATCGATTGATTAAGTTATGCAATTTGATGGCAATGACTTCTTGATTTAGCCTCAGATATCATTCACAATTTAATACTCCAGTCCAAAATTTTTAAATTAGGCACTTGAGAAAAATCGCGATGGTTCCGAGTCACGACGATCGCATTATTCGCCAGGGCGATCGAAGCAATTCTCATATCTTTTTGAAGACGATTTTTACGTAGTTCTGGATTCCGAGTGAGTAGTTGACGAAAAACTTGATCCGCTTTATCATCAAAATCTAATACATCAACTTCTTTGAGAACTGCAACAACACCTGAGAGCTTTGCATAGAGCGCAACCTGCCGATTAGCTTCAGAGGGATGATTCAGACGACCAATCCAGCCATTAAAGATCTCTTGAACCGTGACGATCGTAATGGCGATGTTAGTTCTATGGGGTGCAATATTTTGACAAACCACTGGATGTTCATCTAGCCACATCGAAATATGGTCCGTATCTAAAACGTATAATGCCACGGCTCTAACCTTCTAAAGCATACACGGACGGATCAACTTCGGTTTCATCATCGGATTCCCGTTCCGCTCGGATTGCGGCTGCAATTTCAGCAAAATCTGGATCACCTTTAAACATCCCAGCATACTTAATCCAGGGATTTTGGGAGTATTCCAAATCATGATCTAGCGGCAGAAGCTCAATCCGATCGAGTAACGCCGTCGCATCTGCACGAATGAGGGCGATCGCTTCTTCCCGATTATTAGACTCCACGCGATGTTGTGGAAACTCAAGAATTGACGCCGCAACATTTCCTGACGCCAGCGTTTCTAGAACTAACGTCATCTTGAGTGAAGAAGGCTTAACGGAAGCGGTATTGAGAATCATCACACAGCACCTGTACGATCGTTGCACTCATTTTAGCATTAGGACTGAAGGAAACGTATTGGAGACTTCGTAAAATCTACAACACGTTTCCTATCCCCGCACCGTCGGCATCAACCACATCCCCGGACGATCGAGCCATCCTCGAACTAACGCCTCAGGCAACTGCTGCAACATTTGGAGCGTTCCCCAAGTATCGATTTTCATCGATCGCGCCAACTCTTCCCGAACCCGATCGGTACTCACCTGCGCCATCAGTTCCGGCAACACTGGATCATGCAACGCATCAACCAGTTCCGCATCCAAATGAAACCCCAGCTTCACACTAAAGCGAATCGCACGTAATGCCCGCAGGGGATCATCCGCCAATGTGATTCGAGGATCGATCGGCGTCCGCAACACCTTATCTGACAAGTCTTTCTGACCGTCAAACAAGTCGATCAACTCACCCGATCGCGCCTTTGCCATGGCATTCACCGTAAAGTCACGCCGCAACAAATCATCTTCCAAACTCCCAGGGACAGCTCTGGGTTGGACGGCAGCGGGTTCGCAATTTCCGGGCATGACTTTCAATTCCCGCTTTGCTAACACAAAATCCGCCGTCTGACTGGAGTTGAAAAACCGCGCCCGAATCGTCACGCAGTCCGGCTTACTCAGAAAGATCTGAAACCCCATCGCCGACATCCATTCACTCATAAAGAGGAATGCATCATCGATCGACAAACCAGCCGCTTCCTGCTCCGTGAGAACAAATGCAAAGTCAGCATCTTTGCTCTTCAGTCCCAACAACTCATCACGTACTTTTCCACCGACTTCAAAAATCTTAGGCATTGTTCTCACCTCCTGGTTCTTATTATAGTGATATGTCGATATTGCACATCCTATGCAATATCGGGAAGGAAGATGGAGGAATCGAACCCCTAGGAGTAACCCTACCCTGGTTTTCAAGACCAGTTGCCAGCCATTTAGCGGCATCTTCCATTTGGGGCGATCGACGGGAGTTGAACCCGCTAATACTAGTTCCACAAACTAGCCCCTCCACAGCTTTGGGTTCGATCGCAGTGGAACTGAGGGGATTTGAACCCCTAACCTTCTGTGTGCAAGACAGATACTCTATCCAATTGAGTTACAGCCCCGAGGTGGATAAGACGGGACTCGAACCCGTAACCTCCTGTTTGCAAGACAGGCGCTCTACCATTAGAGCTACAAACCCATGATTTGGCAGGAATGGTAGGACTCGAACCTACACAGATCGATTTAGAAGATCGATGCCCTTCCATTAGGCGACATTCCCACGAGGCAGGCGGGACAGGACTCGAACCTGCAACCCTCGGTTCCGAAGACCGATGCTCTTCCGATTGAGCTACACGCCTATGTTTGGTAATCCTGATAGGAATCGAACCTACAACATCTTCTTTGTAAGAGAAGCGCTCTACCGTTGAGCTACAGGACTACGAGAGCGATAAACCGGATGGTTTCGCTAAAGCGATCGATCGGACTCGAACCGATTCCTTGAGTTTGGAAGACTCTGATGCTAGCCATTAACACCACGATCGCATTGAGAGAGAATCAGTAATCATCTTAGTAACTGCTTTAATCATGACTTTAGCGTTACCGATTCCCAAAGCTGGAGACAGGAGTTGAACCTGCAACCCGCTGTTTACAAGACAGCCGCTCTGCCACATTGAGCTACACCAGCATGTTTGGACGCAGTGTCAGGAGTTGCACCTGATACGTGACGGCTTATGAGACCGTTGAGCGCACTGTAGCTCCATCACTGCATACCCCTAGTGGGAGTCGAACCCACAACAACCAAATTTTAAGTTTGGAACCTCTGCCAATTGGGTCATAGGGGCGGGCTTGGAAGTGAGAAGTGAGAATGTAGAAATTTAATTCTCACTTCTCACTTCTTAATTCTCACTTCTCAGTGGGCTATGTAGGGTTTGAACCTACGCTCTTCCGCTTAAAAGGCGGCTGCTTTACCACTTAGCTAATAGCCCAGGATTAATAGACCAGTCTGAAAATCAGGGTGAAGATTCTACCTAGAAGGGAGTTCACCCTGATTCTCTTTTTTTCGATCGCCTATACAAGAGACTTTGACCTGGCTTGGTACCAGTCTTTCGCTGCTTTTGTCACCGCTTTATTAACATCCTTCCAGGTGAGTTGAGCCGCCTCTAATTCAGCGACACTCTCTTTCTGGACATCAGTAGCGAAGCACTGTAAGAACGCTCCGATTTGAGACATCATGGCTTGACCATTGCAGGCTTCCGTCAGTCCCTGTTCCAGTCGGCTGGGAGTAACGACGAGGCTAACAAACTCATCAACGCCTGCGGCAATTTCAGGAGTGGCCTGAACTGGCTTTTTAGCTTTGACGGTTTGATGTTTTTCACCTTTGGCCTTGAAGAGCAGATCGCCGTACGTTAACGACTTCACCTGAGTCTCAGCCAAGGGATAGAACACTAACCCTTCTCCTAGTCCAGCAATACCGAAGGTTTCGTTGACCCAAGGGTCCACTTGTTCAACGGACTCGACCCACTGATTAAGGTCAGCGATCGCCCCTTCTAACTGCTCCTTATCCCCAAAATCCAGGGTGATGACCGCCCCCTGAAACGGCAAGACGTAGATGTCAGGATGACCTGGGATGCGATCGCTGATGGTTTCAGGATCAATCTCAAATCTCGCCTCAGAATCACTCCTTCCCTGGGTCTGAATGGCAAAAACTGTGAAGATTTTGCGATCGATTTCAGAGATAGCGGTTCGGGCCTGAATGCCTTTACCGCACCATTCTCCAAAGATTGTAAAAGGTTTGGTATCAGCCAGTTGAGCGAAGAAATCTAGGTTTTGATGCACCCATTTTGCGAAACCACAATTGTCATTCTGAGGAGTGATAATTGTAGTTCTGCTTTGGGCGATGACCGTACCATTGGGAAAGATTTGAATGCCCGCATTGGTGCCGTCTAGCTTGATCTTGGCGCGATATTGAATCTGAGGGGCGACTTCCAGAATTTGAAAGTGACGGTAAAGATTATGGAGTAGTTCAATGCTTGGCCACTTTTGAATTTCAGAAATTGGAATGTCCTGTACCTCTACGATCGTTGTCATTGCAATACTCCTCAAAACGACAAATTAAACAAGTTGCGAGACTAGGCTTTAGAGACAGTGCCTCCGTTGGGAACCTAAGTCTCGATCTTGTCTGACCTTAGAATTCACCGAGTTAATGCCAATTGAACAGTTGCCAATTGAGCATAGTGAGTCGCCTGGGAGTCGAACCCAGTTAAGCCTGATTAAAAGTCAGGTGCGTTAACCGTTCTGCCAACGACTCATGATTAGGGACTCTCGGCGGGATTTGAACCCTAAGAGTCAGGTGGGCTATGTAGGACTTGAACCTACGCTCTTCCGCTTAAGAGGCGGCTGCTTTACCACTTAGCTAATAGCCCTGGTGAGTCGCCTGGGGGTCGAACCCAGGTAAGCCTGATTAAAAGTCAGGTGCATAACCGTTCTGCCAACGACTCATATTTGGTACTCTCGGTGGGATTTGAACCCACAACAACTAGATCCTCGGTCTAGTGCGTATGCCGTTCCGCCACGAGAGCACACATCGGGATGGCAGGATTCGAACCTGCGACTCCTTGTTCCCAAAACAAGGCTTCTGACCACTGAATTACATCCCGAAATGCGAATGAATAAATTTGGTACTTTCGATCGGATTTGAACCGACACATAAACTGTTTTTGAGACAGTCGCCTCTACCAATTGGGCTACGAAAGCATAGTTTGAGCGATCGCTCAGTACCCTTGACAGGAGTCGAACCTGCAAAAACTTCGTTCTAAGCGAAGGACGTATACCGTTCCGTCACAAGGGCAAATTAGACAGGAGGTTAGCGAGATCTCATCACTATCCCCCCGACAGCCTCGTCAGGTATCGAACCTGATTCTTTGCGTTCAAAGCGCAAGATGTTCCCAGTACACCACAAGGCTAAATTGGTTGGGGTAGCAAGAATTGAACTTGCGATCGCTCCGTTATCAGCGGAGAGCTTTACCACTAAGCCATACCCCAAAGATTGGCTGCCTCGGTGGGACTCGAACCCACAGCCGTGCGGTTAACAGCCGCCAGCTCCACCAGTTGAGCTACAAGGCATTGATTGAGTTTGTTAAAACCCAAAGGCTGGAGCGAGAGGAATCGAACCTCCAACTTCCGGAGTAACAATCCGGCGTTCTGCCAATTGAACTACACTCCAACGATGATTGAGTTATTTAAAACTCAGTCCCCCAGATCGGTCACGATCCGACGACCTCCTGTTCTTCAGACAGGCGCTACTACCAACTGAGCTACCAGGGGAAATAAAGTTAGAAACGCGAAGAGCAACGTTTCTAACTAGCGAGAATAGAAGGACTTGAACCCTCACTCTTTGGTTTCGTAAACCAACGTGTTATCCAGTTACACCATATTCTCAAGGCGGAGAACAGTGGACTCGAACCACAAGTAATGAACTCCATCTGTTTAGCAAACAGCGCCGATCGCCCGATCGGATTACTCTCCTTAAGTGTTTGGTAAATGCCAATTACCAATGGGTCAGGTAGGATTTGAACCTACGAGGCGCGAGCATCCGTTTTACAGACGGCTTCCTTCGACCAGACTTGGATACCGACCCATGAGGCAGTGCTGACGGGACTTGAACCCGCAAACCCAGGATTGAAAGCCCTGTGACTTTACCAATTTGTCTACAGCACCATGATTCAAAACTCCGTGCAAGTTTAAAAAGCTGTTTTTTCAACCCTCACCTAAGTGAAGATATCCGGACTCGAACCGAATCATTGATTGTTAAGATCAACTTTTACCATGTTTGTAAGCTTTTTGTTTTAGGGCACGGAGCCACACTGGAACTAGGATTTGAACCCAGAACTTCGGTTTTGGAGACCGACGTGTTGCCGTTAACACCATTCCAGTTTGGTGGCAGCGGTGGGAGTTGCACCCACATCACTCAGGGTATGAACCTGATGCTCTGTCTGTTAAGCTACACTGCTACAAGTTGAAATCCAGGATGAGAATCGAACTCATGATGAATGGTTTTGCAGACCATCGCCTTACCACTTGGCTACCTGGATTCAAAGGCGAGGGTGATGGGATTTGAACCCACGATCTTCTGTTCGACAAACAGATGCTTTGAGCCGCTAAGCTACACCCCCAGGGAAAGTGGAATGATGAATGCTGAATTTAGAATGGCGAGTTGATGGCTCATTAATTCTCACTTCCGCATTCACAATTCTCACTTTTTAAATTGTGGCATTTTGAATATATTTAGTTTTCAAGGTTCAAGTAAGTTCTGCATTGTTTGTTCTAATGCTTCATACGATCGAACTTATAAAATCGCTCTGACTGATTAAAGTCAGTTATTCAGTTGTAGATAGTGTTATTAAGAGGTGATTCGTTGGAATCAAGCTGTGTTTGCTTTCCTCATACTCTTATACTACATTGTAGTATTTGAAGTGTCAAGTGTTTTCTGAGATTTTTCTGAAGTTCTTTTAGTGTTGTATTTAGACGCTAGATTCGATGGGATTTCCAATCGTTTCTTTGCTCTAAATAGTTATCTCTAGTGTTCCATAACAGTAGAGATAACTATTTACACCTTTGATGAAGCCTTGACCTGCGTTGAACTCCAGAGTCGATCGATGAATAACTCAATTCGATCGCTGAGGCTCGTGACAAACATGCCTTCATACGCTTCATAACTTCCTGCAACCCAGGTTCCACGCAAACTAATTTCGTAGAACTCATGATCAACACTGGTGAGGTCGATCGATCGCATGGTTTCGCCATGAACAGTGGCTTTAAACTCCTTGAGATTCACGCTATTCACGGGAACTAAGAATGAAGCGCGTCCAGGCTGGACACAGATCGCTTGACCTGTCCGAACCGCAAGCAGCACTCGTTGGGAAATCAATGTCTCAACAAGATTGTCAACCGGAACAGTAATGCGTTCGAGATGTAACCCGACTTCGGTATAGGTCAGTTTTAACATGGGTCCTCTCACTGATTTAAAACGTCATGTCCCCCAGAATTGGGGGCTAGGGGGCGGTTCGTCAGGGTACTTGTAATACCCTAAGCCCCCTTATTAGCCCAGAACTGTTCTGCAAAGGTCACTGCCGGATGCAAAGGTGCTCTGGGCTTGGACCTGAGATGGAGATTCGTGTCGTGAAGCAACCGATCGCTCTTGCGGCCATTACAAGAAGCACAAGCCGTAACCACATTTTCCCAGGTGTGTTGCCCCCCCTTCGATCGGGGAATCACATGATCCAAGGTGAGATGTTTCCGACTGCCGCAGTATTGGCAAGCATGGTTATCTCGCTGTAGTACACCACGACGGTTTACTGGAGGCACTCGCCAATGGCGTTCGGGATTGCCGAAGGTGAGTCGAATGTGTTCTGGGACTTGTAGTACGTGGCTTGGAGACCGAACTTCCCAAATTTGAGAATCTCCAGCGTAGTCACCTAGATCGATCGGTTCTGCCTGTCCAGTGACGAGGAGGACGATCGCCCGTTTCATCGGAATGCGACTGACGGGGAGATAGTTTTTAGAGAACACCACGACTGTGTTCTGAAGAATCGATGGATAGGTGGGACGGTTTAGAGTTTGCATGATGCTCTCCTCGTCAGGTGGCTCGATCGGTGTACGTGAGCAAAAAAATCCCCGCTCTTGGTCTTGAATCCAGGAGCGGGGAGAAAAGCAGTGATTGCTTTTTCTTTAGACTAGAGACGGCGTTAAGGCATCTCTAGTGCTCCTGAGAGTGTGATATTTAGTCCAATCCGGGCGGCGATTGTCGCAGCTTGGCGCTCTACCAATACAGAGATTTTGCTGAATCCCAATATAGAAAAACGCGCTAAATAAGCTGCCCAAGCCACCCAAAATCTCTGTGCCTGCCATGACAGTCTCCACGACCATCCGCAGCACGATCGTCATCTCGGTGGCGAGATGCGAGGGCAGCGTAGAGGGTATGGAGAACAATAGAGACATGGAAACCTCAGGTGGGAATCTAGATTATAGTGGTGGTGAAAGATAAAGTTTCAGCACAGACTTTTTAGCCTTGTCAGGACTCTTATCAAGTCGTGCTAACCGAATACTACATCTTGTAGTTTGATTTGGCAAGAGGGGCGGTGAAAAAACTTTACCATCGCTCTCTTAGCCCTGTCTTTGGGAAGACTAGCCATTTATATGCCCTATTCCGCGAACTTATGCAATTCCTGAAATTCCCTTCAAGCCTCAAACTCGGATTTCGTCCTAAGGTACGGCTGCGAACGACCTTAGTGGTCCTTTCCGTCATTCAAGTGGTGGGTTCGATCGCGATCGTCGGCTATCTGGCAAACCGAAATCGGGAAAAAGGAATTCAGGATTTTTCAAGTCAATTGCGGGAGGAGGTCGCGGAGCGAGTTGAGCAGGAAATTCGGCATTATTTAGAAAAGCCCTTCTTGGTAAATGAAATTAATTCACAGTTAGCGCAGCAAAAATTATTGCAACTCGACGACCCCGCAGAACTCGAAACCTACTTCCTAAAGCAGAGCAAAACCTTTAATCAACTCGAAACGATCGCCTACAGCGACCTCTCTCGCAATGACTATATTGGGGCCAATGGAACGGGTAAGTATACGATCGTGGCATCACCAGGAAATGGAATGCGGCGCTATGCCTACGGGACGGATGGCGATCAACGAGGTCCCATTCTTGCGGAAAAAGCAGACTATGATGTGCGGCAACGGCCTTGGTATAAGACAGCAATGAAAACCAAATTGCCGACTTGGGATGCGATCGCCCCTGCCCCAGTGGGCCAGCGCTTGGATATGTCGGCAGTTTCTCCGTTTTATGAATCGGGAATTATGCGTGGAGTGTTTGTCACGCAAATTAGTTTATCTGGAATTAGCCTATTTCTAAGTAAATTGGAAATTAGTAAATCAGGGCAAGTGTTAATTTTAGAACGCAATGGCTTGCTAGTGGCAAATTCCACCGTAGAAAACCCCTTTATTCCTGGGCGTGAGGGTTCATCTCCAAAACGTCTTCCCGCGATCGATGCGCAAAGTCCCCATCTTCGATCTGCGACAAAAACCTTGATCGATCGGTTTGGCGGACTCGATCGGATTCAGGAGACCCAGAAGCTGGATTTCATGTTGAATCAAGAACGGCAATTGCTTCAAGTACAGCCCTTTAAAGATGGCCATGGCATTGATTGGCTCATTGTGGTGATTGTCCCCGAATCTAATTTCACCGCAGAAATCGCTGCCAACACCCAAATGACCTTGGTATGGTGTAGTCTCGCCGTGATAGTGGCGATCGCATTTGGCATTTGGTCAGCCCATCGAATTGTGCGCCCGCTGCTGCGCATTACCCGAGCGTCTCAAGAAATGGCGGACGGAAATCTCCAACAGAACGATTATCATAGCGGCATCATTGAATTGTCATCGCTGGGGAATTCCTTTAATCGCATGGCAAGGCAGATTAGAGAGTCATTTGAAACGCTGGAACATCGCGTTGAAAAACGAACCTTTGAACTGAATCGAGAGAAAGATCGATCGGATCAGCTATTGCTTAATATCTTGCCAGAGTCGATCGCCCACCAACTCAAACAAACGAATACTGCCCCTGCACAGCAGTTCGAAGAGGCCACGATTCTGTTCGCAGATATTGTAGGATTTACAAGTTTGTCAGCGCGGATGGAAGCAATGGAATTGGTGGCGGGATTAAACCAAATTTTCTCGGCTTTTGATGCGTTAACCCAAAAGTATGGTCTAGAGAAGATCAAGACGATCGGCGATGCTTATATGGTAGCGGGTGGCATTCCGATCGCTCGGGCCGACCATGCACAAGCGATCGCAGCCATGGCCTTGGATATGCAAACCGAAATGCTGCGATTAAATGAAGTACTCGGTGAGCCGTTACAAATTAGAATTGGGATTCATTCGGGACCTGTGGTCGCCGGGGTGATTGGGATTCGGAAATTTATTTATGATCTGTGGGGCGATGCGGTGAATGTGGCATCCCGTATGGAATCCCATGGAGAACCAGGATTCATTCAAGTGACTGATGTAACCTACGAATTACTAAAGAACGAATTTATTTTGGAATCACGAGGGACGATTAATGTCAAAGGCCGGGGTGCAATGCAGACCTATTGGTTGCTCGGTCGGCGATTGTCTGTGATGCCGATCGTTGAAAAATCCCCAGAGACAATCGCCGAAAAGCTCCCAGCGATTTAATGATTCGATTTGAATTCTTTGACCCGATCGGACACCTGTTGCTCAGGATTAATCCCTTCAAAGGTTGGCGGCATCCAAACACGCACCACGAGCAGGACGGCCATGGACAGTAGAAAGGCACAGGTGGCAACCACTTGCTGCCATTCCACTTCCAAAACCCCCTTAACGATGACTTCCCGCAGGACCGAGACGATCGCCACCTCCACCGAAACCCCAATAGAGACTCGCTGCTCCTGCAAATAAATAATCAGAAGTCGAAACAACTCGACTAAGATTAAAATAAATAAAATATCTGCCGTAATCTCATGGAACTGCAATGTCAGCATCAATGACAGAAAGATTTCTTTCAACTGCAAAACCATCACGCAAAACAAGCCAATACATAGGGAAATAGCAATCAAATCTTGAACGCCTTCCAAAACGCGAACGATATGACTCCGTCGAAACTTACGATACCAAGGGACGATCGGGCTAGGAATGGTCACTGCGATCGGATGTGAGGTAGAAGCCGTGCTGATTTCTTGCAACATCGTTAAGTCCTGTAATAAAGGCTTAAACGGATAGTAACCTCAAGTCTCCTAATCTTTCAAGCCTTCTTCAATCAGCTTACCTAATCAATGATATGCCTCAATACTAGGCGGCGACAAGTTTTGATGCATTGCGGCAATGACTGTGCAACGGGGAACCTCTTTTAGCTAAGATAGGGTGAGATCGCCTTGGAATCTTGTCCCTTCCTACTCTCCACGGTTTCCTATCATGTATCAGCCGATCGACTTACGTAACCTACCGCACCTGCGAACTGAACCGCTGCCAACGATGTATGATTTGCCGAGTGAAGACCCGGAGGAGCCTGGTTTGCCTGATCAATTTCATGAATATCAGCCGCAGCTCCTCCGCGAAACCTGTCGCTTGCCGTATATTAGCCCTGACGAATATTTGACCTGTGCCGATCTCAACCTCTACTACGACTCACGCAACCCACTTTGGCATAAGCGTCCAGACTGGTTTTTGGTACTAGGTGCTTCGCCGGGACGGCAGATTGCAGATTTGCGTTGGAGCTATGTGACCTGGATTGAGCAGGTGAATCCATTTTTAGTAGTGGAACTATTATCGCCTGGGACCGAAGCAGAGGACCTTGGCCAAACCCTGCGCGAAGTCAATCGCCCACCCACCAAATGGCAGGTCTATGAACAAATTCTCAAAATTCCTTACTATGTCCTGTACGATCGCTACACCCTAACATTCCGCCTTTTTCAATTGGTGGGGATGCGCTATCAAGAACTCACGATTCAGAATCAACGCTATTGGTTTGAGGATCTTAGCCTTGGACTAGGCATCTTTCCGGGAATCTATGCGGGCTATGAAGGTCAGTGGCTGCAATGGTATGACGCGACTGGAACGGTGATCCCCAGCGATCGAGAAAAAGCCGATCGCGAAACCCAAAGAGCCGATCGCGAAAGCCAACGGGCTGAACAGGAGAGCCAACGGGCTGAACAGGAAAGCCAACGGGCTGAACAGGAAAGCCAACGGGCCGATCGTCTAGCAGAACGACTTCGGGAACTTGGAATTGATCCGAATTCCCTGGAATAACGATCGAAAGCAAGGGATGTTTTTGACTCAACTTCTCTCTGCTTTCCGGGTATGCTTAACGGGTGTCCATTTTAAAGTTAATTTGTACTATGAACCCGATTGCGGCTGATGCTCATTTCGAGACCTATCTGAAGCATTACTTTGGATACGATAGCTTTCGGATGGGTCAGCGAGAAATCATTCAGTCGGCCATGGACGATCGGGATGTCCTAGTCCTCATTCCCACAGGTGGCGGAAAATCCCTGTGCTTTCAATTGCCTGCCTTGCTAAAACCGGGTCTTACCATTGTCGTCTCGCCGTTGATTGCCCTGATGCAGGATCAAGTGCAGCAGCTTGAAACCAATGGGATTCCCGCGACGTTTCTCAATAGCAGTTTGTCCTTGCAAGAATCACGACAACGATCGCGGGACGTTCTAGCAGGCAAGATCAAACTCCTTTATGTCGCTCCGGAACGATTGCTGAGTGATGAATTTTCCATGGATTTTCTGCCGCAGGTGCAGGCTTCTATTGGGGTGTCGGCTTTTGCGATCGATGAAGCGCACTGTGTATCGGAATGGGGGCATGACTTTAGGCCGGAGTATCGACGGCTGGCGACGCTGCGATCGCAATATCCCAATGTACCGATTTGGGCCTTGACGGCGACGGCAACAGAGCGAGTGCGGGCTGATATTATCGCGCAGTTGAACTTAAAAAATCCGTTTGTTCAAATCAGCAGTTTCAATCGACCTAATTTGTATTATGAAGTAAGAGCCAAAACCCGGAATACCTACGATGACATGCGATCGCAGGTGGAACAAGCCAATGGTCCCGTTGTGATCTATTGTCTCAGTCGTAAACGGGTTGAAGAAGTAGCTGCAAAGCTTTTAAAAGATGGAATTAAAGCCATTCCATACCATGCTGGAATGAATGCTGAAGACCGATCGCGGAATCAAAGCCGATTTATTCGAGATGATGTTCAGGTGATTGTAGCAACGATCGCGTTTGGGATGGGCATCAACAAACCAGATGTTCGGTTGGTGATTCACTATGATTTGCCTAAAAATATTGAAGGCTATTATCAAGAATCAGGACGGGCAGGACGGGACGGTGAACCTGCGGTCTGTACCTTATACTATGGTTTAGGTGATATTAAAACGATCGAATATATTATTGCTCAGAAAGTTGATCCGACGACAGGAACGCCACTGGAAGAAGAGCAACGAATTGCAACGCAACAGTTACGGCGAGTAATTAACTATTCAGAAGCTCTAGAATGCCGTCGTACGGTACAACTCAGCTACTTTGGTGAAAGCTTTCCCGGTGACTGCGGAGCCTGCGACAATTGCCGCTATCCTAAACCGCTGGAAGACCGCACGATCGAAGCCCAAAAGTTTCTCTCCTGTATCGCCCGTTTTGCCCAACGCGATCAAAACTATGGGACCAATTACACGATCGATGTCCTGCGGGGTTCTAAAGAAAAACGGATTTTGTTAAATCGTCATGATCAGCTCTCAACCTATGGCATTGGCAAAGACCGATCGCCCGACGAATGGAAAATGATTGCCCGATCGTTGATCCACCAAGGCTTAGTAGATGAAGCGACGGATGGCTATTCGGTG
Source organism: Synechococcales cyanobacterium bin31.maxbin.ball.101 (assembly GCA_013298165.1). Classification (GTDB taxonomy): domain Bacteria; phylum Cyanobacteriota; class Cyanobacteriia; order Leptolyngbyales; family Leptolyngbyaceae; genus JAAFJU01. The sequence goes on from JAAFJU010000012.1 coordinate 23,513, forward strand.
TTGCAGTTGAATGAATTGAGTTGGGAAGTGCTGAAGGGCGAACGAAAAGTTTTGGTGGCGATCGAAACGAAAAAAGAAACCGCCACCATTGTCCGATCGGATTCAAACAATGCTCAAGTGGAAGAACTGTTCGATCGGCTCAAAGCCTTACGGAAGGAACTCGCCGACGAACAAAAGGTTCCACCTTACGTTATTTTTTCCAATGCCACGCTGCGAGAAATGGCACAGCAGCAACCGTTGGCGCGGGCGCAATTCCTTCAGCTATCCGGCGTGGGCGATCGGAAACTCTCCCAGTACGGTGAAGCCTTCATGGACGAAATCACCGCCTTCCGCGAAGACCACGGCCTCCCCATTTCCGGCGATACCAAAACTAAGACGATCGCCCCTCTCAAAACCGCAACGCCCGGTAACGTCACTGCAACCCATTTAGAAACGCTAGGCTTACATCAGAAGGGATTGAGACTAGATGATATTGCAGAACAGCGAGACTTGCGACGGGGCACGATTATGAGTCATTTGGAGCTGTTGCTGGAGAATGGCTATTCGGTGGAACTCGATCGGCTGGTGTCCCGCGATCGGAGTGCCCAAATCTTACAAGCCTTTGATCAGACGAAACTCGATTCTCTGACTGCCATTCGAGAGATCGTTGGTGAATCCATTAGTTTTGACGAGATACGGCTCGTGCGAGCATGGTGGCGGCGGAAGAAGCGATAAGGGATAGTCTGTTTTCTGATGCTCCAATGTCGTGGGCTTCGGCTCCGCTCAGCCCACTAGATTCCGAGTCGAGGACTGAGCGGAGTCGTTCGCATCGCGTTGCGTCAGCAAAGTCCGGATGGGGTAAATCCGTCAAATCTTGGCAACCTACTTTTTCTTCTTTTTGGGTTTGCTGCTGAATCCTGATGGTGAGTTGGATGAGTTCAGGTCTAGAGTTTTACCACTATTTTTCTTTCCAGTTGATTTTTCTAAATTCTGAAGACTCTTTTGAATCAGTAGAATATCTGGATGATCTTCGGGCAGGACTTTTTTACTCAGTAGCAGTGCTGTATTGAGATACTTTTCTCCTTTCGACAAGTTCCCCATGTTGCAATATACAGCGCCTAGATTCGCAATCATTCTGATTGTATGAGGATGTTCATTTCCAAATTGAGATTGGTTGATTTCAAGCGATCGTGAAAGAAGTTTTTCTGCTGCTATGTAGCGTTCTAGATTCTGATAGTCCATAGCCAAATTATTTAGACTGATTGCAGTATCTGGGTGGTCAGAACCTAACCGTTGCTCATGAATCGATAATGCACGTTTAGACAAAGGCTCTGCATCTTGATAACGTCCCATTGTCCGATAGAGTGCACCCAAGTTACACAAACTGTTCGCCGTAGATGGATGTTCAGGTCCTAGCTGCTGTTCGTTAATCGATAAGGCACGTCTGAATAGAGGCTCTGCGTCTTGATAACGCCTCATCTCCTGATAAATTGTAGCTAAATTATTTAGACTTGCTGCAACAGATGGATGTCTAGGCCCTAACTGCTGCTCGTCAATAGATAAGGCTCGTTTTGATAGAGGCTCTGCATCTAGATAACGTCCTGTTGTACGATAGAGTCCAGTTAAGCTATTTAGAATAGTTGCAATATCTGGATGTTCAGATCCTAGCTGCTGCTCCTTAATAGATAATGCACTTCTAAGTAGTGGCTCTGCTTCTTGATAACGTCCCATACGTGCGTAGAGCGTTGCTAGATTATTCAAGCTAGATGCCGTATCTGGATGGTCAGAACCCAATTGTTGTTCCCGAATTGACAAGACTTGCTTGTATCGTGATTCTGCATCTTGGTAACTTCCCATACTCACATAGAGTATGGCTAAATTATTGATACTCATGGCAGTATCTGGATCGTCTACGCCTAATTTCTGCTCACGAATATTGAACGATCGCTTCAACAACAACTCCGCCTCTTGATAGCGACCCATTGCAGCATACAGCTCTCCAATATCATTAAGACTGGTTGCCGTTTCTATACTCTCCAAACCAAACTCTTTTTCCCGAATTGATAAAGCTCGTTTAAACAAAGGCTCAGCATCTTGATAGCGACCACTGAATTTGAATAATTTCGCTAATGCATTTAGACTTTGTGCTTGATTGGCACTCTCGTTTTTCTGCCGATCGATCGCCTCTTCAAACGCACTCACAGCCTTATTTTGTTCATCCTGATAATTAATCGCCTTACCTTGCTCAAGCCGATCGGCATAAATCTTCCCTAAGCTGTAATAAAGACTTCCCAGCAATGGAGAATTGGGAGAATCCTTAAGCAAAATATCAATTTGATCCGAAAGCTCTTGCGGATCACCGATCGGATTGGGATTATAGATCGCCCCTCGGAACTTTTGAAAATAGTCGGGCGATTGCGGAAACCCAAATGAAAACGGACGCGAAAACTCAAAGCTCCCGCCGCCTCGCCAACTCCAAAAGTCCGGTGCCGCTTCCGTCAACCCTGCCGCCACCCGCTCCGTCACCCAGATCACCACCGGAAACTTAAACTCTCGCAACCCCTCTCTCGTCCATTGAACCGAAAAGAAAAACTTCTCTAACTCCGACTTCGAGTCATCTAGACGCACACCCAACAACTCATCCGCCCCCAAAATCGTCACCACCGTCTTCGCCCCGTCCGTCGTCTCCACCGTCAGCAACGCATTCTTTAAGCTGGGCTGAGACTTATCCAGCTTGACTCGATGACAGACCGCCCCATCCTCCGCCAGCTTTGCCTCATACGCCTGAATCAACTCATTGCGATAATCCAAATTATCACAAACCGCAATGAGCAAATTCAATTGCCCAAAACTTGAACTAATCGCCAAACGCAAACGGATCAAGTTCCGCTGATTTTGCTGTTCCCGTGAAGGACTGATATCTGAAGATGCCTTCTCTGAATTTGCCATCACTCCTCCTAATTAATCAACTTTCTTCGACGCAACAGCTCCGCCACCAAAGGATGCAAGTCGTACCACATATCCCCATTTTGATATTCCAATACCAAAAGACCATGCAAAAGCTTCGTAAAAGCCTCATCCTCCACAGGTTCAAGCGTTTTGTAAACTTGAACCAAAAGCGCCGAATACCCACCCAAAACCTGCCTAGAAAAATCATTGCGAAGATTATCCAGCGCAATGTTCAAAATCTCATCATCAATACAAGCATTCTCCCGATCGGGATCAATCTCCAACTGCACCATACATTCCGTACAGCATTCCCGCCCAATTCTCACCAGTTCACGCAACACTCCACCACTCGCCAACACCATCTTACGCGCAATTCCCGGCGCGAGTAATCCGGATTCAAAACGCTTGCTCAAAATCTCCTCAAATACTTTGATCGATCGTTCGATCGGAACCGCATTTCGCTCCTGAGCATCATCCCTAGTAAAGAACTTCGCCACCGGGAAAAATTTCGGCTTCCCAGAACCCTCTTGATTAATGGCCCCCACAATTTGAGGCTCCTGCAAGGCAGACACCGGAATCGTATAAACAATCCTAAAATTTGGTGCAAAAAGTGCCTTAATGTTTTGCCGATAAATCCCTTCCACAACACTCAAATCCAACTTGTCCAAATCGTCAATCACCACCAATACATTCTTCTTCGTTCCCGCCTTGATCGTCGCCGCCAATCGATCGAGCGTATTCACCAAATCCGAAATCCGCTTCTCAAAATTCTTCTGTAAATCTTCCCGAAATTTCTGCTCTCGCTGAAGCTTCAAATTAACAGACGGCAAAAACTCCTGCAACACCCCTAGATCAAGCTCCACTTCCCCCGTTGTCGTGGTTTCGGCTTCCTTTGCTAATACAATCTGAGAGTCCCCTTGAATCCAATCCAACAACTCGCGCTTAATATCATCTGGAACCGTCAAGCGCGACCGGGTGGCATGGCTCAATAAAATAATGCCGATCGAATACAGAATATTAATGTGACTAACATCAGACATTTCGATCAGATCAGCGACTGAAAAAAAGACAACAAAGTTGTTCTGTTTTTTCATGTTGACCGCAAAGGTCTTGAGCAAAGTTGATTTGCCACACCCTCGATGTCCCGCAAATACGAATTTACCGCGCTCATCAGAGGCTTCAACCTCCTTCTCCAACCGGACCAAAACTTCTCGCCCATACTCCACTCTGTACCGATCGATACTCTCTGCACTCACTAACGGGAACAAATCAAGTGCCCGATACGCAACTTGCAATTTTTCTAACGGAGTAGTAGCCATGGAAAGAGTCCAAGAAGTAGGTAATGCTTTTAGTCATAATTTTATCACGACTAGCTTCAGCCGAGCCAGCGCCTTTGTCGAGCCGAGCCAGCAGAGCCTTTGATCAAACTAATCCCAACTCAAAACCAGTCAACTATTGCGGTAAATCAGGCTTTCAGACCGTCTGATCCAGAATTTTTTGGGTATCCTAAGCCGGATATCTCTTACGTTATTGGACACCCATGGGTTCGCTGTTCTCACTACAACATAAAATTTGGAAATTTTGGCGCGATCGAGGGATGCGTCTGAAACTCGTCATTTTGCTCATGACCACCACCGCCATTCCCGTGGCGATCGTGACTCAGAGCATCATTCATGTTGCAGAAGAACGGCTCATGGCTAGCCTCCAGTCCTCCCTGAAAAAAGACTCCGCAAACTTCGGTCAGCAACTCAATCAACTCAAAAACGATCACCTGCTCCAAGCCATCAACCTCGCCAACACCGTCAAACTCTCCAATCTCGAACTCAATCCAGAAAAGGCTTCGACCAATGCCGTCTCGATCAACTTTGATCAAGCCATGTCCCGCACATTCATTCAAACCCGATATCATCCCAGCTTTTATCTAATCACCGATGCCAATAGCCGCACGATCGCCCAGAAGTCCTGGACAATCAGCGACACCAGCATTCAAGAAACCCTATTACTCCCTAAAGAACATCAAGCTTGGAATCCGTCCTATGAGGTTCAGCGCGTTCCCGCAAAAGTAGATTTGACAGATCTGACGGTGATTCAAGCCGCGCTAGAAAGCGGTGAAGCGATCGCCAGTGCTGAACTGGTGAGTAGCGAAACCTTGGTCAAAATGCGCTTAATTAATCAAGCCAGTATGCCCTTACGTCCACAACTCCTCAGAGGCTTGACGCTGGAAAAACAGCCATTTCCAGAAGAAACATTCAATATTGAACAAGGGGAAATTGGCATGGTCATGATGGCGGTCGTGCCGATCGTCCGAGATGGAAAACCCGCCGGAACCGCGATCGTCGGGACACTCCTCAACCGAAACTATCAAATTGTTGATGAACTGAAATCATCCAGCAATCTCTCGGGTGCAACAATTTTTGCACAAGATCTTCGCATTAGTACCAATATTCCGTATCAGGATGGTCAGACGAGAGCGATCGGAACGCGAGGTTCTCGTGAGAGTATGGATAGTATTTTGAACAGAGACCAAGCTTATCGAGGTCAAACATTGATTGTTAAAGACCAGTATCAAACCATTTATCAACCGATTTATGATCATCGTCATCAATTTGATAGTCATGCAAAACCCATTGGGAGCTATCTCGTAGGTATCAAGGAAACAGATATCAATCACACACTCAGATCCCTTGAACATCGTGGATATTGGATTGGAAGTGCCGTGATGATGATAGTAGGAATGATCGCAATTCCCCTCGCGAATACATTCACAAAGCCCATGAAACGGCTTTCGAAATTAGCTCAGACCATTTATCAGGATGACAAAATTCAGAAGGCAGGCTACTTTGAATCCTTTAGCGATCGCGGCGATGAAGTCGGCGTACTGGCCCGAGAACTGGACCATATGACCGATCGGCTGGGCCAAAACCTCTCCAAAGTCAAAGCCTCCGAGCAGCAATTGCGCACCCAAACCCATGAATTAGAAGTCACCCTAAGAGAACTCAGCGCAGCCCAAGCACAATTGGTTCAAAGTGAAAAAATGTCAGGATTAGGGCAATTGGTTGCGGGGGTCGCCCACGAAATCAATAATCCTGTGAACTTTATCTATGGCAATCTAAAACATACCGATCTCTACACTCAAGATTTACTCAATTTAGTACGACTCTATCAAACCGAATACCCAAAACCCAGTGAGACGATTCAATCCACCTTAGAGGATATGGATTGGGAGTTTGTGGTTCAAGATTTGCCGGAGATGATGGCCTCTATGAGAATGGGAGCCGATCGGATTAAAGAAATTGTTCTGTCATTGCGTACTTTTTCGCGTATGGATGAAGCCGAATACAAGCTCGCAGACATTGAAGCAGGCATTGACAGCACGCTTACAATTCTCAATCATCGCTTGAAAGGAGGCCCTAGAAACCCCATGATTCATGTCCAACGGAACTTCATTGGATTGCCAAAAGTAGAATGCTATGCGGGACAGCTCAATCAAGTTTTTATGAATATTCTGGTTAATGCGATCGATGCCATTGAAGAATTTCAGAATACAACACAAACACCAGAAATCACGATCGAAACATCCCTCTTAAAAAATAATTGGATTGCGGTGAGTATCATGAATAGTGGTCCCGCGATTCCTGAAGAGATTCGATCGCGCCTCTTTGATCCATTTTTCACCACCAAAGAGGTCGGCAAAGGCACTGGAATGGGTTTAGCGATTAGTTATCAAATCGTCGTCGATCGACACAAAGGCAATCTACGATGTGAATCGATCGCAGATCTCGGCACTCGCTTTATCATCGAAATCCCCATGCAACAATCCGGGTACGAGAGAGATGCCGCAATCATGAATTAATTTGGTATAAGTTAGGCTAGTATTCTGTTTTTGCAGCTATGTCTGACTTTGCGGCCCTCGATCTCAAACTCATTCAAATCAACCAGCGACTCAAACTCGCCCAACTCGGGGTTCAAATCGAACGGCGAGATCAGCGCCTAGCGTTCCGATCGACGCTCCCCCCGAAACCCGGCAGCCATCGCCTAAAACCCACCCAGCAACGTCTCAGCCTCGGCATTCCCGCCACCACAGCAGGTTTAAAACAAGCCGAACAAGAGGCCAAAGTTCTGGCATTAAAGCTAATGCAAAACAGTTTTGATTGGCGGGAGTATGACCATGCGATCGACGGAAAGCGCCTCAGTCGCCAGGATCTCCCTCAACAAATTGCCGCCTTTCAACAGGACTTCTTTGCCGCCACTCACCGAACCCATAAAGTGGCTTCGACCAAAACCACCTGGCAGAGTGCCTACGCCCCTTATCTAAAAAAACTCGAAACGATCGCCCGCGAAAATCCCAATCTGTCTCTCCCTGAAGCCATCATCAAAACGCTGCAATCGATCGACACCCAAACCCGCAGTCGCCAAATTGCATTGATTGCACTAACGGCCTTTGCGAAATTTATGAAATTGGAAATCGCAGATGATCTGAAAGAAAAGTATGCGGCGAAACCAGGAGGCGATCGGCTGAAAAAAACTCGTGAACTTCCCACAGATGAACAGATTCTTCACTACTGGACCACTATTCCTAATCCCCAATGGAAATTTGTTTATGGCGTGATGGCGGCTTTTGGATTGCGAAATCATGAGGTGTTTTTCTGTGATTATGCAGACTTGCTAAAGGGTGAAAATCAAGTCCAGGTTCTATCTTCGACGAAGACGGGAAGTCATGAAGTATGGGCTTTTCCGCCGGACTGGATCGATCGCTTTGACCTACGATCGCCCCTATTACCCAAGGTAAACACCGATTTAAATGACACCACTTTACAGCGCGTGGGTCAGCGCGTTACGGCCCAGTTTCGGCGCTATGGTATTCCCTTTTCACCCTATGATTTGCGTCACGCTTGGGCGGTGCGGACTATTCATGTGGGATTGCCCGATACCGTTGCAGCCAAAATGATGGGCCATTCAGTCACCATTCATACAAATACCTATCACCAATGGCTCACCAGACGCGATCAACAGGCGGCAGTAAATACTGCGCTGAGTCGAATGAATTGAAATTTATTAAAACCTATCGTTGAATCCCTCAATTCAAAGGCCCACCTAAAATCGTTTTGACGATCGCCCCCATAATACTTTCCCCATTCTCTTGTTTTAATTCGTCGTACCAGTTTTGGGTTGCGATCGGATCTTTTCCGTGGGTGACATCCGATCGTTTGCGGGCGAGATTAACAATATTGGCCACCCGATCGCGCCTTGCTAATTCATAGCGCTGCAGGGCATCCGCCACACCTAAGCTTGTCGTTTTTAAATAGTTCGCCAACACCCAAGCATCTTCTAGAGCCTGACAGCCGCCCTGTCCTAAGTCTGGAGCCATGCTATGGGCTGCATCCCCCAGCAACGCCACCCGACCGCGCACTAAACTTGTCAACGGCTGCGTATCGTGAATTTCCACGCGAGTTGTCGTGTTTGGGTCTAATCGTTGAATCAATCGCTGCACGGGATCAGCCCAACCCTGAAACGCGGTCGTCAATTCCTGTCGATACTGGTCGGGCGATGAAACCGTTCCCTTAGGCAACGGCACATCGAGAAAAAAGTAAAACCGATCGCCCCCCACAGGCATAAACGACGCCCGCTGATGATGTCCCACATACATATCCCAGTGGGTTTTCGGCGCAAGATCGTCGCTCATGGGGACGAGTCCATTCCAATTCACATAGCCCACATAGTCCCGCGCAATGCCCCGCCCCGCCACCAGATTCCGCAAGACTGAATGGGTTCCATCCGCTGCAATGAGGACATCTCCAGTGGCTCGATGACCATCCTCAAAGATCGCAGTCACCGAATCATCATCCTGTTCTACTTCCACACATTTCGCGCCGAGTTTCACAGATCCCGGTGCGATCGCCGCCATCAAAAGCTGTTGCAGTTCTGTGCGCGTGACGGGATAAGGGCGTTGTCCCACCTGTTCCATTAACGGCTGTAAGCTAAAGCTGGTCAGCCGTTCGCCCGTGGCACTGTAATAGCTCATGTAATCCATCTGGCCACCGACCTGTGCGATCGCCCGTCCCAGTCCCAGCCGATTCAATACTTTAATGCCATTGGACCAAAGAGAAATCGCAGCCCCCGCAGGCCGCAACTCGCGGACTCGATCGTAAATCTCAACCTGATACCCCGCCTGCTGAAGCGCAATCCCCGTGGTCAACCCACCCATTCCTGCGCCAATGATGATTGCTTTTAGATGTTCCACGACATTAGTTCTCCCCTTCTAGCCATCAAGATCTGAACTCTAACATTGACGAACCTAGGTGTTGACGAACCTCAGTGACGAAAGGCTCATCGATTTGACCTAGAATAAAGAAAAATACTTTGCATAAGGCCCCTTCTGTCAGGACGATAGGTTCAGTGTAGAGTTGGAACCCCAAAAAACGATCGCCCAATCCTGGACCATTTTTTGGGTCACAGTTGGCTCTTTCTTATCTCACTGGACCTGTAACAGATTGAGCTAAGAAATGCCGTCGTTGTTTTTACAATAGAGGCTGATGGCAAATTCTGACTCATCTAGTCTCAAGAGACTCTACTGCCCCTGTCATAATTCTCGGAGTATCTTGTCATGTCCTGTCTTCGTGCCTCTACCGCTGGCTTAGAACTGGTCGATCGAGAACGTCGCCTCAAGGGGTGGCGCAAGCAATCGGTGATCTGGTCCATTGAAGCGAATGTCTCGATCGCCACCTTAAAACGTTTTTGGAAGCAGATTGGAATTAGTTACGATCTATTCATTTCGATCGTCGAAGCGGTCGGCATTAAAGACTGGAAAACCGTGGCCGAGTTGGATTACCCAGAGCCAGAACGTCCAACCCCTCATCTGATTTTGCATGAAATGCCCGAGCCACCTCAGCTTTGCGGTCGCACGGAAGAAATGATTCAACTATTTAACCTCGTGATGCAGACGCGGTTAATGTTCCTCTGGGGCATGGGCGGCATTGGCAAAACCTCCCTCGCCGCTCAGCTTGTAGAAAACCTCGCCAATCCCGATCGCCCCCACCCCTCCGCCTTCAAACGAATTATTTGGCGATCGCTCCATGCAGGATCCAGCCTCGATCGTTTTTGGAGCCAGTTGGACCTGGATTTAGGGATCACGCCTCAGGTGAATGAACGCGATGCGAGCTATGACTGGGCAGACAGTTCCCGCATTTTAGAAAAGCTCCAAGCAGAACGCACGCTGATTGTGATGGATGTGGTGGAAAGTTCCCTGGTCGATCGCGCTGCCAACGTCTCGGCCTGGGATCCCATGGATCGCGATCGCTACTGTCAATGGTTTGCCCAGCTTGCATTGCCGAAGCACAATAGCTGTATCCTCGTCCTCACCCGCGAAAAATCCGACGAAGTCCAACAACTCGAAGCGCTGAATCCTGCGATCCGCAGCCTAAAGCTAGAAGGCTTAAAACTCGGCGGCATTGAGTTGCTAGAACAACACAACCTCAAGCCCGAAACCGACGCTTGGCGGGCGCTGATTAATCTCTACAGCGGTAATCCCTACGCTTTGACGATGATCGCGACTTTAATTAACGATCAATTTGGTGGATCGGCGCGGGAACTGTTGAATATTGGGACGTTTATCCTGGGAAAGATGGAAAGCGTCATTGCTGAGCGGATTCGCCACATTAGTGATGACGAAAAAGCGATCCTAATCGCCCTAGCCTCTGCCCAAGATCCAGTCAGTCGTGCCCAGTTACGATCGCAGGTGCCCGACCTGTCCGGTTCCACGATCGTGGAATCCATGGCCTCCCTAGAGCGCAAATGCCTTCTAGAAATGATGGTGGAACAGGAGCAAGTCCTCTTCAGCCTTCAGCCAATGGTCATGAAATTTGTCCGAAAACATTGGGTTTAGCGGTTCAAAAAGTGCTTTGAATCAGCTCAACAGACATCGACTGGCCCTGAAGTGGCTTGTTTCCCGAATCCCTTGCCGGATGAGGACGATCGCGGTTTTCCACTGGAACTCGCCTGGGCCTGCGCCTCTTTTAGAACTGCGCTGAGTTGCGATCGGCTAACCTCCTGCGAAGCGGCTTCAAGGCTACTGCTAAAAATCAGCGAATCACTCAAGTTAAGGGTCCAAAATCTGAATAAAAGGTCGATAACTGGAATTTTTTGTGGAGAAAGTTGAGTATTCTGGAGCCGAACAATCTCTTTAGACGCCTCTTCTGAGGTGAAAAAAATGAAAATTACAGTTTTTTCTACAGTAGATTGTGTACGATGAGATAGGGTGTTTTTTAGCCAAGCGCCAGATGCGTCTTGGATTAAATAGTAGTGAGAAGCGTTAAGATAATCTTTAGCGAACGAAGCCAGAGTGTTAGCGACGATTTTCACCAGTTGTTTTGTCTGTTCATCAGATGGGGCATCCTGAATCAGAACCTGCACTTGGGAGGCTAGATCGTCTAATGATAAGTTTGAGTGCATAGTTTAACTTGCATAGTCAGTGCATAAGCCTAAAGCGATCGTCATCTACCATTTGTTCATTTAATTAGTTTAGGTGAATTCAGCCGAACTAAACCGCTAGCTTTCCTACAGGGTTGGGGTTAAATCATTTTTGACCGAGACCATTTGATCTGGACTTAATTTTTGAGGGTAGTCTATTGACCTACCAAACACTATCTACTACGGGGGATGTCTGCCAGAGCGTGGATGCCATCTATCAGCTTCTTCTGGGTGAACTTAAGCAAGCTACGACTAAAATTTCTGAGCGCAAAACGTCAGAACGATCCTGCGAGGAAGTGGCTCTCCGTCTGAGCCAAGAAGTCGAGCGGATCTGTACTGAAAGTCAGCGGATTCAGGACTCAGGGGAAGTGGATTCCTGGGCGATCGCCTTAGCGCGTCATCGTCTAGAGCAGTGCGTCCATTATTACAAGCTGGGATCCCGTCGAGGTCGGGTCGATCTCCACAGCACCCTCAGCGCCGTTGTCTATCGCTATATCTCTGCCTCAAAGCAGAACCAAGGCTATCAGGCTCGCTTGACCCTGATCGAAGACTTTTTACAAATCTTTTACATGGAAGCGCTCAACGCCTTCCGCCGCGAAACGCAACTGGGTAAGGACTACCAGCCCCGATCGCTCCTGCAACTAGCCGAATACATGGCCTTCACTGAGCGTTACGCCAAGCGCCGGATCCCCTTGCCCGGTCGTCGTAACCAGCAGCTCATTATTCTGCGTGCCCAGACCTTCTCCCAGCAGCAACCCAATGAAACCCTAATTGACATCGAGCGGGCTGCCGAAGGATCCTTGAACGAAGGCGAAGATGCCTTCAGTCTGGCGTCGATTCAGCAGCTCCGGGAGCAGATGATCTCCCAAGACCAGGAACCCGCCGAGGATGGCCTGCGGGAAAATGTGGTTCAGGAGTTGATTGCCTACCTGGAAGAGCGCAAGCAGCAGGACTGTATTGATTACTTTACGCTGCGACTTCAGGACCTCCCTGCCAATGAAATCGAGGCCATCTTGGGCTTGACCCCCCGACAGCGGGATTATCTGCAGCAGCGCTTTAAGTATCACCTGGTTCGATTTACCTTTACCCACCGCTGGGAGCTGGTGCATCAATGGCTAGAGATAGATTTAGATCACCATCTGGGTCTCTCTCAAGTTCAATGGGACAGCTTCAAAACCAGCCTCACAACCCAGCAGCAAAAGATCCTCAACCTCAAGCGGGAGAAGCGATCGGACAATGACATTGCCCGCAGCGTCGGCTGTACCCCAAATCAACTTCAACGACAATGGTTCAAGCTTTTGGAGCAGGCTTGGGAAATACGAAATTCCCAACTATCCGGAGCAGACCTCACACAGGACGAATAAGGACATATCACGATGGATTTTGACTCAGAACACCTACAAAAAATCTTTTTGGACTTGATTGCTCCCTTGGAAAGCGACCTGAAATCTGTTGCTTTACCAGACGATCGAACCCAACTCGACGGCGCTGAGTCTGATTCAAAGCCTTCCTCGTTATCCGAGACCTTTAACCCAAACTCAGGAGATATACCTGCTGTGCAAGAGCGTTTTCAAGCGTTATTAAAACATCGCCTTTCCCTGGAAATCGAACAAAACCCACCCCTCTTTCCCTGGGAAGATGAAATCTCAGAGTATCAGTCGGATTGGGTCCCCAATTCCATTTCCGATCTACAAGGCGTCCGTAAAACTGGCTCCCTGTGGCTAGCTCAACTGCGTCGCCTGACCTTGCCCGTGGGCTTACCTGAGTCCATGTTGGCTCAGATGCTCACCGCCTGCGAAGGCGCGGTCCAAAGTTCCCTGCGAGAAGGGGCAAAGGCGGTCAAAGTCGCCGAGTCCTTCTTCCCCGAGAACTTCCTTCAGTTAAACCAACTGGCGGGTGTGGTGATGATGTCTCCCGCACGGAATGGCTACGCGACCCTTCAATCGCGTCTGTCTGAACTGGGAACTGACTTACCCAATACCTATGAAGCGGCGAGTCCAACCCAACAGATGGTTCTGTCGCTTTTGGCCGCCCGTGAGATGATTGCGGCGTTGACCTTGAGCGCTAAACTCAATCAAACTTCGACCCACCAATGGCTCACAGAAATTGGGGCATTGACGTTGCAACTGGACTACCACACCCAAGGGGGTGACGCGGTGCTTCATATCCATGGCCAATTGCCCTGCGGTGGCAGTCTGTCCTTGGCCAATGGTCCTAGCTTAGCAATGGCTCAGCGTCCAGAGGCAGGGGTCTTAAGTGTTGAACTAGCGGACCTGCGCCCGAATCAGCCGCTCCGTCTGACGGTGCAGTTGGGAATGGATGATGCGATCGTCTTTGTCATCGACCTTCTCGGCTAAAGCTCGGGCCTAAAGCTCGGGCCTAAAGCTCAGCTAGTAAAAAACTCCCAGTTGACGAGGTTTTAGGGCATCCTGTAGAGGACGACTCAGGATGGCCCGCTGTGGGTTTTTAGACTATGCCGCCTGCTTTAACCCCTATAGAAGCTTTCAAAGCTCGCTTTCAATCCAAGATTTCATCGAATTCCCGATCGGCGACCGATCGGTCCGAGCCACCGGAAGATTCAGTCTGGTTGCGAGTTTTGGCGCAGTTGCTGGTGATTGTGGGGATTGTGGCGACGGATATTGCGGCGGAGACTTCGCTGTGGATCTGGGCGATTCCGTTGAGTGTTTTGGGATCCTGTTGGAGCTGGCGACAGCGCAAGAAGCGGGCGATCGGAACCAAGTTTTTGCTGGCGATCGGGATGATCGCAGCGTTAATCTTCTTTTTTATTCATTCCTTTGCCCGCCGTGAGACCAATGATTTGCGGTTGGTGTTGGTGGAGTTGATGGTGCAGATTCAGGTGCTGCACAGTTTTGACTTGCCTAAACGGAAGGATTTGGGATACTCGATGATGATCGGGTTAATTTTGCTGGGGGTGGCGAGTACCCTCAGTCAAACCATGGCCTTTGGGGGAATGTTGCTCGTCTTTTTGGCGATCGCGATTCCGGTGTTGATGTTGGACTATCGATCGCGCTTGGGCTTACGATCGAACCCCTCGGTCAAATCCATTCTGGCCAATCCAAAAGAACTCAAACAGAACAGTAAAAAACTGGCGACATTGTTTGCCATTACCTTGGCGATCGGGTTGACGGTGTTTGCGTTGATGCCGCGTTTACCGGGCTATCAATTGCGGAGTTTGCCCATGAGCGCGCCCATTGATACACCGCAAAAGTTTGATAATCAGCGGGTTGCGAATCCGGGCTATTCCCGCAATGGGACTCAAGGAGGAAACGATCGGCCCGGTCGCAGAAGAGGCACTTCGCCACAGAAGGGAGCGGGGCAAGCCGATGAGGAGTTTTATGCGGGCTTTGGCGATCGGATTAATCAGAATTTGCGAGGGACGTTGAAGCCGAAGATGGTGATGCGGGTGCGATCGCAGGCGGAGGGATTTTGGCGGGTGCAGGCGTTCGATCGGTACACGGGGCAAGGCTGGGAGTTGTCGGACAACGACAAAACCAAGACGTTAAATCGATCGGGTTGGGCCTATCAGTTTTATTTACCGCCGAATGGGACGACAGAGCGGACGAAGGAAGTGGTGCAGACCTACAGCATTTTGTCGGAGTTGCCGAATTTGGTGCCTGCGCTGGCGAGTCCGAGGGAGTTATTTTTCCCGACACAGCAGGTGGCTTGGGATTCGCAAGCGGGCATTCGTGCGCCTGTGCCGCTGTCGGAAGGGTTGACCTATACGGTGATTTCGGAAGTGCCCTACCGCGATCGGACCGAGTTACAAAAAGCAAAAAGCAAAGTCCCTAATTTAAAATTCAACACTGCAAACCCCAACACCGTAAAACCCAATACCTCAAAACCAAACACCTCCCCATCAAAACAGACCCCAAGTCCTTATTTGCAGATTCCCAATGAGAAAACTCGTTTGGTTCTGCAAAAGGAGGCCGATCGATTACTGGCGATGTCCAGCAGTCCCATCACTTCAGATTATGAAAAGGCGTTGTACCTAGCTCAGGCGATTAAGCAGCGCTATTCGTTGCAGCAGGATTTGCCATTTTTTGCAGCGGATGAGGATTTGGCGACGGCCTTTTTGACGAAATATAAGGGGGGTTATCCCGATCATTTTTCCACGACGTTGGCGGTGATGCTGCGATCGATCGGGATTTCAACTCGTCTAACGACGGGATTTTTACCGGGACAGTTCAATTCCTTTACGGGCATGTATGAGGTGAAAAATACCGATGCGTTTGCATTGGTGGAGGTCTATTTCGATCGGTATGGCTGGTTTACCTTTGATCCCATTCCGGGTCATGCCTTAGTGCCGCCGTCAGTGGAATCGGATCAAACCTTTAGTGCGTTGAAGCAGTTCTGGAATTGGGTGGCGGGATGGATGCCGTCTCCGGTGATGGGCGTGTTTCAGGGATTGTTTAATCTATTGGGTGCGCTGCTTGGGAATATTGTGCAATTGGTGTCCCAGGGAATTTTGGGGTGGTTGACGCTGTTGCTGTTGGGGACGATCGTGGGCTTTGGGCTTTGGCTTTTGTGGCAGCAGGGGCGAAAACTGCGTCGCCGATCGCAATTGCAAAAGCTGCCCGGAATGGAACGACTGTATCAACAAATGATCGATTGGCTGCAAGATCAAGGGGTCTCCCGATCGCCTGCTCTAACGCCCTTTGAACAGATTCACTATGCTCAAACCGTGCTGCCCCAGTTGCGATCGGTTCCAGAACATCAGGTGCTGGAGTCGATCGCGCATCACTATGTGGAATGGCGCTATGGGGCGGTGGATACGGATACGGATACTTTGAGCCGATCGTTTTTGCGATTGAGACGATCAGTGCAGCAGCGATCGTTTCGTCAGGTTTTTAACAAAATACGCAGATGATTGGAGTCTCTTCCAAACCTCTGGCGAACCGCCCCCTAAATCCCCCAATTCTGGGGGACTTTTTATGATTAAATTTTTGCCGTCTGGGCGGTTTCCCAGACTCGGCTGATGAGGTGTTCGGTGCGGGTTTGAAGCGAGGTGATGAAGAGTCCTTCGTGGTCGTTGCTGGCAATCCAACTCCCGTCAAGACTGATTTCGACGTACTCTTCATCCACGCTGCAAATGTCGATCGGCGTCGCAGTCTCCAACAAAATTTGCTCAACTAAGCTGTCAAACACGGGGTGATCGATCGAGACTAAAAACGAGGCTCGACCGGGTTCAATGTTCAACGGTTGACCAATGCGCAAGGCAAAAATCGATCGCTGCACCATCCAGTCTTCAAGGCTCTCTGTGACCTGTTCGCCCTTTAAACCGAATTCCGTATACATCAACTTCAACATTTCTTTTCTCCCTTCTCTTCTTCTCGATCGCAGAATCCTAGGACCGCCCTAGCCAAGACTGCATTTGAACTCGTTACAAGTGGACCGTTACAAATGGGACCGTTACAAGTGGTAAAAATCAAAAACCCGCTTCTGATCAACTTCAGAGCGGGAAACAAGCAACTTGGAGGCTTGATTTAAAAATGCTGGAGAAGCTGTCCAAGCATTCGGCTCTGGGTGGTGTGGGGATGTAGGCGTCGGAGTCCCGTTAGCCATAGCCCCACCAAAAGACCTACGCTGAGGAGCGCTAGGAGCTTTTGGTTGAGGAGCGATGGAATGAACATGACGAGACTCTTGTGAAGGCGGACTGTAAAAGACGAACAATCAAAAATTACGATACTACAGGTGTAATATGTCGATGATGCCTTTGTCAAGAGGTTTTGAAAAATTCAGCCAAACCGTCGCAAGTTCGTCCCAGATTAAAACACGTCAGCGGGGTCGGCTTGCTGGAGTTTTTGGAGGGCGATCGTGCCGGAGATGGTACACATGATGATGGTGAGGGTGAAGACGGTGACGGCGCGTCCGGTGTTCATGGCGATCGGTAACAGAGTAGCACTGTAGGTAATTTGGTAGAGGACGTTGGCGAGGAGAAAGCTGGGAATAAAGCCACAGCAGGCCAAAATCAGAGCTTCTTGAATCAGGACGGACATGAGATAGCCGTTGGTATAGCCCATGGCTTTGAGGGTTGCATATTCGGGTAAATGGTCAGACACGTCGCTGTGGAGGATTTGATATACGATGACGATGCCGACGATAAAGCCCATGGAGACGCCGATCGTAAAAATAAAGCCAATTCCGGTACCTCCAGCCCAGTAAGCTTCTTCAATTCCGGCCCATTCTTCGGGGGTGAGAATTTTGACATCGTTGGGGAGTGTTTTTGCGATTTCAGCTTTGACGGACTGTACGTCAGAACCGGGTTTCAGTCTGATCAATCCCGCTTCCATTTTGTCGGGAGTCCGATCGGGATGCAATTGCATAAAGGTGGAGTCACTGACAATCACATTGCCGTCGGCAGCGAAGGACGATCCGATCGCAAAGGTATTGGTCGCTTTAATCAAGAATTGGTTTAACTGTGCGTTGACGAATCCATTTTTTTCAATTTGAGCGGCGATGTCACCATATTCGGGACGACCTGCGCGATCGAAGAGAACCGTGCCGAGTTGTTGCAGTTGCGATTGGTTTCGCTGCACGTCGGGGAGGCTAAAGGCTTGGGCGCTCGGGTCTGCGCCCCAAATTAAAATAGTGCGCGATTGCTTGGTGTCGGGGTTTTGCCATTGACCGGAGGAGATGTAAATGGGCGTGACGGCGGTGACAGCGGGGTGCGATCGGGTCTGGTAAAGACGATCGCGGGGACTGCTGCGCACGGCAAACAACGTCTGGAATTGGGTGTTGGCGATGAGCAGGTCGGCGTTGAGATTGCGGTAGGGAATTTTGGCGGAGTCGTACAGTGCGCCTTCAAATCCCATTTGGATGAAAATCAGCAAGTCCGCAAAGGCAATGCCTGCGATCGCAATTAAAAATCGCGTTTTTTGTCGTGAAAGCTGGAGCCAAGCGAGGGGAATTTTTCGGAAACGCTTGAGCATGGGATTGATGGGGGTAAAGGGTTAGAAGATCCAATACTCCGGGCGCTGAATGTCGATGATGTTGGCTCCGATTTCGGCGAAGTCCTGACGCATCCAGGCTCGGTGCATTCGGGTGAAGAGCTGCGATCGTTTTTCGGCGGGGGTTAAGGGGACGCGCAGGGCTAGAACCGTGACGGCGCTCCAGGGATAGCTTTTGCGCAGGGCTTTGAACCAGTAGCGTTTTAGGTTCGCTTTAGAAAAGGTGGTTTTGAAGGAGAAGTTTTTGAGTTGATTGAACAGGTTCAAGCGTGGAAACGTGAGTGTCATGGTGGTGGGGTTTGGATCAGAGTTTGGACTTGAAGGTTAGTTAGCCCGGAAATACGGGCACGATCGCCATCCGTGATGCGAATCTTCACTTCGACGATGCGCCGATCGAGATTTTCTCCCGGTTGGCTAGAAAAAACTTTTTGTTGATTGACTTGACGATCGATGGTGACGACCGTTCCTCGGAGTTCTCCTGTAAATCCTTGACTGGTAATCAGCACGTCTTGCCCCGTGCGGACTTTTTCAATATCGGTTTGATAGACTTCAGCAATTGCCATCATCTTATCAGTTTGAGCGAGTTCCGCAATCCCCTTGGTACTTTGCTTTTCGCCGATGCGGCTGTGGATTTTGAGGATCTGTCCAGGAATCGGGGCGCGGATGTAGGCTTTGTCTAGGGCGGTTTCGGCGCGTTTTAGGGCGGCGATCGCACCCTGGACTTCGGCTTGGGCGACTTGGATCTCCACGGGACGCACTTCAGCGATTTGATCGAACTTGGCGCGGGCTTCGGCGACTTGGGTTTCGCCTGTTTCGCCTGTGCGGGTCAGGACGGCACGGGCTTCGCGAATCAGCCGATCGTTGGTGCGGTTGGTGCGGGTGCCGACGGCGATCGCTTCGTTGACTTGCTGTTGGGCGGTGTCAACGGCGAGGCGTTTGGTATCCAGCAGTGATTGGGAAATCGCGCCGCTGGATTTGAGCGTCTCGTACCGTTGCAGTTCAGCACGGGCGTTATTCAGTTCAGCCTTGAGTTTTGCGATCGTGGCTTGCTGCACCTCCTGATCCCCTTGGGCTTGGGCTTCAAGTTTGGCGAGGGTTTGCTGTTGCGCTTCTACGTCTCCCGTTTGCTGGGCTTTGAGCCGATCGATCGTGGAGCCTTGCGCATTGACTTCGCCGTCTTTAGCTCCGGCCTTGACTTGATTGAGTTTGGCCTCAGCGAGCCTGACTTGTTCCTGGGCTTGAGCGACTTCGTTGAGAAGTTGATCGCGAGAATCTAAGATGGCAATGATTTGGCCGACTTTGACCCGATCGCCTTCTTTGACCTTTAATTCAGCAATCCGATCGCCATCCAACGCCAACGGAGCCGAGAGTTTCAACACTTCGGACTCTGGCTGAAGCCGACCAAGGGCTGCAACTTGCGGTGGCAACGGTTTGGAAACAGCAGGCGGCACATTGGGTTTGGCTTGGGTGAGGACGTAGGCACTGGTGCCGATCGTCGTGAGGGTTGCGATCGAGGCCAGTCCAATAATCCAAGGTTTTTTCAGCGATTCAAAACTTGATAATTTCACTCTGTTTCCTCCGCATAAAGCTCCATCAGTTTGCCTATCATTTTTCCCTGCGCAACCCAATCAACGTTGCAGCCATAAATCTGAGCCGCCAGTAATCCGTCTACGCTACTAAATAAAAGCTGAACAGCATTGTCATTTTTAATTCCTATCGCGTCTTTAATTTCAGGCTGAAATGTTTTAAAAATCCGGTTCAAAACTTCACTCTGATTAATCCCGTTGCGCTGTTGATGTTGATAGTAGTCAAAGTACAACACTAATTCTCTAAACATTTCATCTTGAAGTTTTCCAAGTTGTTGAAAGATGTCCTGAACCTTGATGGATATGGGGTCAGCGGTCTTTAGGGTTTCACCAAACTCCCGTAGCCCTTGCTCTGCACGGAACAACAACATCTGTTCAAAAATCGTTTCTTTATTTTTGAAGTAGTGATAGAGGGTTCCGGTGGAGACGCCAAGTCCGATCGCAATCTGGCGCATGGTAATGGCGGCATAGCCGTGACTGGTAAACAGGTCAAAGCACTTTGCCAACAGTTCTGCGCGGTATTGATCGTGGTCAACGAGTTTGGGCATGGGAGCGACGGGTGAGACTCTGATGGATATCTTATATCGAACGATCGTTATAAATCAAGTCCCATGAAAAAATAATGTTGGACCCCATTGAACCCAAATTTGAGCTTAATAGTGGGTTTAGTAATCATAAATCGGGTTGATCTGCGCTAAGCCTCATCAATACCGATCGAATTTTATAAAAGCTTGATTGGATCACAACGGATGTCACTTAGAACCTCCGTAAAAGTATGTAGGACGATTTATATCTCGTGATAGATGTCAAATTTTCCAATGAATCAATCCAAGCTAATCATTCTTAATTCCTATGGCAAGTTCTATTCCCACCTCTGCTTATTCTTCTAGCAATTCAGGTCCTGCGATCGGCCATAGCGCTCAAGGGCTATTTCGGATTGTCGGCTATGCCTGCATTTTAGGCTTTCTGGCAGATATGCTGATTTTGATGGCTCCGCCGAATTTTGGGGATGTGCAGTGGCGAGTTGGGATTGTTCGGAGCTTGGGCGATCGGTCTATTGTCTTGCTCTTGGGAACCGTTTTTGCAATGGTCGGAAATTTGGATACCAGGGGACTCCGTAAGCAATTGTCACTGGCTTGCTTCGGGGTCGGTACGCTGTTTATTGCTTTGACGATATTGGCAATTCAAGATGGCGTGGTTTTAAACAAGGTTGCCGCGACGAATATTGTGGGACAAACAGCCAAAGCACAAGAGCAGATTGAGAAACTCAAAAGTGATCCTCAGGCATCCGGTAAATTGACCCCAGAACAACTTCAGCAACTGACTAGCCGCGTGACTCAGGAAGCAGGCGCTCTCCAACAAAATGCAACGACTCAAATTACAAAGACGGGTGCTTCGAGTGGCGCTAACTTAATCATTGTTGGTGTTTCAATGCTTGGGGTAGGACGCTATGGTCTGCGTCGATAATACCGTGTCAATATCCGAAATTAGCCACTCAGTTCAATCCATTAGCCTTCATAATTTCATAGGGGATGGAGATTAGATGACGCTACGAAAAAGTGCTAAGAACCGAGCCATTCAACTGTTAAATCAAAGTACCAAAACGGCTCATTGTCGTTGGATTACGATCGCTATTCTAGTCATATTATGTTATCTACCGACTTGGGGGATTGGCATTATTAATGGAATTTGGAATGGCTCTGCTCAATCAGTTTTAAATTTTGGATTTTTTGGGTTGGGTATCCAGGTCTTTTTGCAAAACCAGAAGACTCTACGATCGTGGTCCGTTCAGAAGGACGATCGGGTGCTTGGATATTTGATAATTGTCATGGGGATTATTTCTTTTTGCTTCTTTCATGGCATCCAAAAAATCATCTCCTTGCAGGCATTATCAGTTATGGTGATCGCTGCTGGAATCTTTTTGAGTACTTGGGGAGTTCAAGTATTTCAGAAATTCCCATTATCGATCGGTTTATTTCTAGTTGGGATATATCCAGACATTCAGCTTGTTTTGACGCGAACTTGTCAATTTCTTACATCACCAGATCTCCTTGAATGTATTATGGCTCGGCTTGGGAGCCTTGGACTGAGTGGGATAGGCTATAAGGCCACTGCACAAGCGGCTTATATTCTATTACCTGAAGGTTCAGTCTTTGTTGGATCGGGATGTAGTGGGTTTCATATGGCAATGGTGTTAACGGGGATGGGGGTTTTAATTGGGAGATTTATGACATTGACCTGGCGTAAAACCTTCGGTCTCATGCTATTTGGTTGGGCGTTATCTCTTGTCCTTAATATTCCTAGAATCATGTTGATGTCAATCGCGGCGATCCATTGGGGTAAGGACTCCTTTGATTTTTGGCATGGGCCGATCGGAGGACAACTTTTTGCAGGTCTCTTATTCACAATTTATTACTATGTGGTGATGTGGGCGATCGATCGTAAATCGACATCTACTTCAGCTTCAAAAGATTAATAATTTGACTTGACAGTTTCTTTCATTAGAAGGTACTAATTAAGTGAGTAAACAAATAAAACATCTTAAAGTTTGTTTGCTTAAAGATTAGGTTGATTGTTGAAAAAGATCAGGGTTGCAAAAACTAGTCCAAGTAATCTTATCCAATAGCAACTCAATTATGAACAAGACAATTCAAAAGCCTGCAAAATTAGAGTCAAAGTCTCTACCAAAGGGTATCTCAATATTCGCTACTCTGAGTATGGTTAGTCTAGCCACTACAGCTATTTTAACGAATCCAGTTCGAGTTAATGCAGCAATTGTGTGGGATAATAGCCCAGCTAGTACGGGTGCTACTATTACTCCTAGTCCTAATTTAGGTCGATGGACTAATAGTAGCTCAGGGCAAAATCTTGCAGACCAATTTTTGTTAGGGCAAGATACGGACTTGACTGGAATGGATATCTACACCCGCTTTTTGGGTACCCCATTCAATAGTCCAGTGGTGGGTCAAAGTGTTACGATACGACTATGGAATGATAATGGCGGAGCACCCGGAACGTTGCTGCACACTTTAACTGAGGTGGTAGCCGCCGTAGATAGTCAAGGTATAGGCTCCGATCAATCAGTATCACGTGCCTTTGCAAGCTTTACCAACCCAATTTCCGTTCTAGGCAACACGCGCTACTGGATTGGCATGAGTGGGACAACCAGAAGCATAGGGCAAGTCTTGTTAGCTGGACCCAATGCTCCCGGTGATGGTCAAGCGGCATACTTTACTGGTACTCAGCTTGCTGGAATAATTTCTGAAGGGGACCAAGCTTTTCGCTTGTATGGTAGTGCCGCCGCCATTCCGACTCCAGCACTCCTGCCGGGTTTAATTGGGATGGGGATTGGTGTCTGGCGCAAACGTAAGACAGCAGAGGATTCCGCTGAGGCATAAACCTGTGATCCTTTGACGGGTTGAGTCATCGACTTGATCTCGAATCTGATTTACAAATCTCCCGATCGACCCTAACAGCAATGCTTGGGCGATCGATCGGGAGACCTAATTTTTGCTCATATTTTTAATTCCTCCCATCATCCCCGAATCACCGTAATCGTCCTTCCCAGAGCCGTCTGCGCTACTTCCGTCCCCAACCGCGCTTCGATCGGTAAAGCAGCCGATCGCCGATCGAAAATCACCAGCCAGCCACTCTCCAACCCCAACCGTGCTAAATACCGCTCCAACTGCACCAGTCCCGCCGCCAACGGATCAGACTGCCGATCGCGCCATACCTTAATCTCAATCCCCAACGTCACCGTCCCCAACCGCAAACACAGATCCATCCGATCGCGCCCGATCGCATATTCCCGTTCCAACGTGCCACCCCCATTCACCACCCGATGCAAAAATGCCATCAGCACCAAATGCGGCGCAATCTCATGGTAAGCCGCACTATTGAGTAACGGTTCACCATGCTGTCGCCAAAATTCAATGAACGCATCTCGCAACGCATCCACATCCAAGGTCCCCAACGCGGTTAACCAAGTCGGTGAAATGCTAGGTAGACTATCCTGTGGACCTTGCGCCAACATACGCGGCAAAATCTCCCGATAAATTGGGTTCGCAACCACCAATCCCCCACCATCTTCTCGCCGCAATAATCCCAGATCCACCAGGAAATCCCGATCGTCATCCCGAGTCGCCCCTAACTCCAATCCCGCCATCATCGGCTCCAGAACCGATCGCACCCTCGATTCTTTTAACCGATCGCCCAAACTATCCAAATGCGTATCCTTGCGTCGAATCAACACCTCCTTTGCCTGGTGCATGTGCTCCACGCCGATCGCCACCAATGGGTCTGTTGCAATCACCTCCACACATTGCCTTGCCAACGCATTCACGAGCCACGGCTGTCCCATCGTCAACTCATACGCTAACGCCACAGCCTCCGGCGTAAACACCTGCCCTGTCGCCTCCGTATGCTGCTGATAGAGTTCTGCAATTTCAGCTTGATTAAAATCTCGAATGATCAGCGACTCTACCTTGATATTGAACGGACTCGCCGTATTCAGCCTCTCACTCCCCCCCGACGAAATCTTATAATCCCGCACATCCCGGAGTCCAATCAATCCGATCGACTGCGGAAACGCCTGAGGGCGATCGGGAAAGCCCTCCCGTAACTGTCGCAACACCGACAGCAACGCCTCATCCTTCAACGAATCAATCTCATCAATCAACACCACCAAGGGACGCGGACAAGCGATCGCCCAATCCTGCAACGCCATCTGAAGGCGTCCCCCCGCCTCACCGATCGACCATTCCGGCGGTTGAAGCTCGATCGGCAACCTCACCCGCGTTGCCCGCCGCCAAGACGACAGAATCGCCAACTCCGCCTTCCCCGTCTCGTCTGAAAATGGCGAACCCAACTCCGCCGACACCATCACCGCTGCAAACTTCCCCGCCTGAGTCAACTGTTTTGCCAACGCCAACATCGCCGTCGTTTTCCCCGTTTGTCGAGGTGCGTGAATCACAAAATACGTCCGCTGCTCCACCAAATCCAGCAACGACGGTAGGCGCGTCAAAGGCGGCAACATATAGTGAATGTCTGGATCGCAAGGACCCGCCGTATTAAAGTGACGTGGCATCGGTTAAACGCGGCATGGATAGCCTCAGCATGATAACAAAGCCGGAACCCGATCGAAGCGCGTTTTGTCTGATTGGGTTTTCTGATGCGATCGGTCAAAAATCCTGAAGCTCGGCTTCTTTTTTCGGGTCTAGCTTGAGTGACCGTTGCCCTCTATACTGTTAGGGCTTTTGTAATCATTGGCCAGTCCCTTGGGAATCGACCTTCGCAGCTACGTCTATATCGATCGTCTTCAGCGCCAGCACGCGGCCTACCTGGGGACCGAAGCCCAGGGCTTTCTGCCACTGCCGGGGGATACGTCACTGTGGATTGAGGTGTCGCCGGGGGTAGAAATTAACCAGATGATGGATATTTCTCTGAAGGTGGCCCAAGTCCGTCCCGGTGTGCAAATCATCGAGCGGCTCTACGGCCTGATGGAAATCCATGGCAGCAACCAGGGCGATGTGCAGGTGGCGGGCGAGGCGATTTTAAACTACCTATGCGTGGAACGATCGGACTGTCTCAAGCCCCGCGTCATCTCCAGCCGCATCATTCGCAACATCACCGCCCACCACACGCAACTGATCAACCGCACCCGACGCGGCAACATGATCCTCGCAGGCGAAACCCTCTACGTATTAGAAATCGAGCCTGCGGCCTACGCAGCCCTAGCCGCCAACGAGGCAGAGAAAGCGGCGCTGATTAATATTCTACAAATTTCCTGTGTGGGGAGCTTTGGGCGGTTGTATTTAGGAGGGCAAGAGCGGGACATTATGGCGGCGGAGAAAGGGATTTTAGCAATTTTGGATAGCATTGAAGGCCGTCCATTCCCGGATGAGATGCGGCGGGAGTAGTTATGGTCGATCGGCGTTACCCCCACGTTTCAAACTCTAGCCCTACGCCCTGCCAAATGATTCGCAAGGGTGCGATCGCTTGGCAAGCATTTCGATCGGATAGCGATGTTGCGATCGATTTGTCAAATGCTCGGTTGTCGCAGTTAAATCTGCGTGGATTGGATCTATCGGGCGTGAACTTGCGCCGATCGGATTTGACGCAAACTAAATTGGTATCGGTGAATTTGGCCCATGCGGATTTGGTGGGCTGTGATTTGACGCAGGTACAGCTTAATGAAGCGAAGCTCCAGGGTGCCAATCTATTGAATGTGGTTGGGCATCAATTGGATGTGACGGGTGCGGACTGTACGGAGTCCAATTGGGTGGGATCAGAATTGCAGGGCTTTAAGGCGGTGGGTGCAGACTTTGGGTTTGCGAATTTGCGGGGGATGGAGTGGAGAGAGGCAAATCTCTCGGATGCGAGTTTCCATGGGGCGAATCTGGGTCGATCGCACCTGAGTTATGCCAATTTGCGGGGGGCTAATTTGGCGGATTGTGCGGCGGTGGGGACTGTTTTTTATGAGGCTGAGTTTCAGGATGCGCATTTATATCGCACAAATTTCACAGGGGCAAACCTGGTCCGATCGCATTTGGTTCAGGTGTATGGCGTGATGGCGATATTTGATCAGGGGTTGCTTTTGGGGGCTGATTTGTCCTGGGCTAATTTAATGCGATCGTCCTTTGTGGGGGCTGATTTAAGCCATGCGGTATTGCGTGGGGCTAATTTGAGTTATGCCAATTTACAGGGTGCTGATTTACAAGGCACTGATTTACAAGGCGCTAATTTACAAGGCGCTGATTTGCGAGATGTGAAACATTTAGATCTGGCTAATTTGGAAGGAGTCAATCGATCGCAAATTCGCTGGAGCTAATCAGGATGATGGATAGCCAGTCGGTCCCGAATCCAAGTTCTAAACGATCGCACGAGTTCTAAATAGCCGCTGGTCTTCGATCGCTTGAGAAATTTTGTGATTTCTAAAAGTGGTAGGTCTGGAAAGAATTGGCTGGTTGAGACCGAATGGTATTGCCCATTTTCCAATTGCTTAATCGCCAATGCCGTTCCGTTATAAACCCAGACTTCTGCAACGCCTAAGTCTGCGTAAACCTGAAGTCGATTTTGAGAACTGCTGGTGATATCAATTTCGATAATCAAATCTGGCGCGGGATCAATAAAGGGATCAAATCGGGCTTTTCCTTGGATCGCACTGATATCGCGAATGTAAAAGCATTTATCGGGTTCTGCACCACTGAGTTCCGGGTGCTTGAAGGTGGTCGAACCCAAGGGATAGATTTCAATCTCAAATTCTTCCGCTAACGTCTCCACAAATCGCCCCAAGACCTCTTTCCCAAATTCATGTTCAGGCGATGGAGACATAATTTCTAATGACCCTCGGTTATAAGTCAGCCGCAACCGTCGATCGCTCAACTCCGTCAGCAGCCGTTCGTAAGTCTGCCAGCTAATCCCAGAAAGTTGAACACTATTCGTACTGGGACTGGGAGGGGTTAAGGTTGCAGTCATGATGGAAGCCTGCATCAAGGATTGCTTCTAGTTTAACGCAAAAGGCTCATAGCCCCCCAGCCCCCAATTCTGGGGGTGCCGGAAGTGGGGAGGTTAGTTGAGGATGGCGGTGAGGTTGGTGGTGGTGGGAGGGGTGAGTGGAGTTTCAGGGGTTTCGGGAGTTGGGGTTGGGGTGCGTTTTTTGGAGGAGGTTTTGCGGGGGGAGCCTCCGGCTTGGACGTATTGGGTACTGTCTTTACCAAAGCGAGCGGCGGCGCTGA
Source organism: Synechococcales cyanobacterium bin31.maxbin.ball.101 (assembly GCA_013298165.1). GTDB lineage: Bacteria > Cyanobacteriota > Cyanobacteriia > Leptolyngbyales > Leptolyngbyaceae > JAAFJU01. The sequence goes on from JAAFJU010000012.1 coordinate 51,197, forward strand.
TCAGGACTTTTTCGGAGTAGTTTTGTAAGTCTTTTTCGAGCATTGTGATTTGGAGGGCGGAGGCGTCGAGATCGGTGAGAAGCTGGTTGTGGTTAGCGATTTGGGCTTGAAGAGTTTGAATTCGGGCGTCGTAGTCGGCGACGGTGATGCCATTGCCAAAGTCTAAGGTTTCGCTGATGATGCGCAGTCCGGAGAGACGTTTAGTGGCTTTGTCTAAGGCGGGAGAGTTGCGTTTTAAGCGGGCCATGGTAGAAGTCCTGATGTGAAGGTATGGTTTCACTTTAGGCAGGGGATCGATCGATGCCCTACGCAAAATTCATTAATTTTTGAAGGGTTGGGGACGATCGGGGAGCGGTGGTTTCCGAAGTTTTACGGGAAAATTTTGGCTGAGGCTGCGATCGAGTTCCCAAATGCAGCGATCGAGTACTCCAAGGCTACGATCGAGTTCCCAATTGCTGTGTTGGAGTACTCCAAGGCTGTGTTGGAGTACTCCGAGGCTGCGATCGAATTCCCAATTGCTGCGATCGGGTTAGGCTAGGCTCTGTGCATTCCCCCGGAAGAAGAGAATTGTGTATAATTACTGAGATGTTGAACGAATATTGAGTCTAGGTGACACCAGATGAGCCAAATCCAAATTTCTCTTGAAGGGTCGAGTGCGATCGCCTTAGCTGAAGCTCTGAAAGGATTACCGGGGTTTGAGGTGAGTGTTGAGGTTGGGGATCCAGATGCGGTGGTGCGAGGGGGTAAAGAAGTCGCGGCTGGTGTGCTTTTGACGCTGAAACTAGTGAATACGGGCATTGATACGGCAGATAACCTGCTCAGTTTTGCGGAACATGTGCGAAATTTTCAGTCGCCGCCTGTGACCTCGGCTTTGATTGTGTCGGAGAAGGGCGATCGCGTGAAACTCAAAGATGCCACACCTGCACAAATTATTGAAGTCTTAAAGGGAATGAAATAGGGTTTCACAATCATTGCTGGATGTTTAGGATGACCACAACACTGTTAATTCTGTCGGCAAATCCGATCGAAACCGATCGCCTAGACCTCGCGTCTGAACAGCGCACGATCGAAGAGACTCACCTGAAGTCGCCACTGCGAGAGAGCTTTACGATCAAGACGGCTCCAGCCGCGCAGTGGGAGGATTTGCAGCGTCAGTTGACGGCGGTTCAGCCCCGCATGGTTCACTACATTGGACATGGTGAGGACGATGCAGGGCTGATGATGGCGCGGGCAGGCGGCGGGGTGCAGGCCGTGGCGGGCGATCGGCTAGCGGCACTGTTCAAACTGTTTCCGAATGTGGATTGTGTGGTGCTGAATGCTTGCCATACAGAGGATCAGGCGATCGCCATTCATAAGCAGGTCGGCTGTGTGGTGGGGATGAGTCAGAAGATGGGGGATGTATCCGCACGGGAGTTTGCGAAAGGCTTTTATGCGGCGATCTTTGCGGGGGATTCCTATGAACGGGCATTTGAGTTGGGGAAGTTGGGGATTTCGATTCGGGGCGATCGGATTAAGCCGATGATTTTGATACGGGATGAGGTGAAGGAACCTGTGGAGTTGGAGCAGCCCAGTGGGCGGATGTCGATCGAGTCGAAGTTTTATGTGATGCGATCGCCTGCGGAGGAGGATGCGGCGCGGGAGGTGGTGAAGCCGGGGGCGTTGATTCGGATTAAGGCTCCGCACGAGTTTGGGAAGTCGAGTTTGATGGGGCGCGTGGTGGCGCAGGCTGAGGCGGGTGGGGCGAAAACGGTGGCGATTAATTTTCGAGAAATCGATCGGGAGTTTCTCGGAACGTTGAATGGATTTTTAAAACATTTTTGTGTGCAGGTGACGCGAAAGTTAAAGGTTCCGAATCGCTTGGAGGATTACTGGGACGGTGGACTGGGAAGTAAGGGCGATTGTGGGGAATATTTTGAAGATTATTTGCTGCCGCTGATATCGGGGGCGTTAGTGTTGGAGTTGGATGAGATGGATGTGTTGTTTGAGGGGGCGGGGGATAAGGCTTGGGCGATCGATTTTCTGTCGATGTTGCGGGCGTGGTTTGAGAAGGGGCGCACCAGTGAGAAGTGGAAGAAGTTGCGGTTAGTTTTGGTTCATGCGAAGGACATTGATCAGGAAACCCTTCAGCAAGCGCAGTCGCCGTTTAATGTGGGGACGGAGATTGAGTTGGGAGAATTCAATGAGGTGCAGGTAGGGGATTTGGCAGTGCGGCATGGGTTGGAGAAGTCGATCGCACCGGGGTTAATGGAATTGGTCGGTGGGCATCCGCAGTTGGTGCGGCTGGGGCTGTATGCGATCGCACGAGGGGAATCTTTGGAGACTTTGGGCGCGACGGAGGCGGGGCTGTATGGCAATCATTTACGGCGAGTGCGATCGAAGCTGGAGGGGAATTCGGAGTTGAAGCTGGCGTTTCAGCGGGTGTTGGCGGATGGGGCTATTGATCAGGCGTCGAGTGCGGCGTTGAGGAGTTTGGGGGTGGGGAAGTTGCGGGGCAATGAAGTGGAGGTAACATGTGAGTTATATCGGCAGTATTTCCGGAGTGTCTGGTCATGAGCGATCGTCCGGCTGAATCGAACAGGAGTCAACCCTTCGAGTATGTGGTGGGGGGCAGTTTGCCGTTGGATGCGGTGAGCTATGTGAAACGATCGGCGGATGATGAGTTTTATTCGGGATTGAAGGCGGGGAAGTTTTGCTATGTGCTGAATTCGCGGCAGATGGGGAAGTCGAGTCTGCGGGTGCGGACGATGGCGCGGTTGCAGGCGGATGGGATTGTGTGCGTGTCGATCGATATGACGGCGATCGGGTCGGCGGAGGTGACGGCGGAGCAGTGGTATCTGGGCGTGTTGTGGGCGATCGTGAAGCAGGTGAGGGAGCAGACGACGGGATTGGCGGATTGGAAGTTGCCTGCGCTGAGGGCTTGGTGGGTGGAGCGGGAGGGGTTGTCGTTTGTGCAGCGGTGGGGGGAGTTTATTGAGGTGTTGTTGGCGGAGGTGGGCGATCGCGTTGTGATTTTTGTGGATGAGATTGATAGTGTGTTGGGGTTGGGGTTTCGGGCGGATGATTTTTTTGCGGCGATTCGGGAGTGTTATAACCGTCGGGTGGATGAACCGCAGTACGATCGGTTGACGTTTGCGTTGTTGGGCGTTTGTGCGCCGCAGGATTTGATTCAAGATAAGCGTCGGACACCGTTCAATATTGGACAGGCGATCGAGCTTTCGGGGTTTACATGGGAGGATGCGATCGGTCTGGCGAAAGGGTTGCCGGGTGGGGAGGAGATGTTAAGGGAGGTCTTGGATTGGACGGGGGGACAGCCGTTTTTGACGCAGCGGGTTTGTCGGTTGGTGGTTGAGATGCCCGATCCCCCTAGCCCCCTTGAAAAGGGGGGACATGAAATGGAGAGAACGGAACGTGAGATTGAAGGTTCGTTCTTAGTCCCCCTTACCAAGGGGGATTTAGGGGGATCGGGCTTAGTGGATCAACTAGTAGTCGATCGCATTATTCGTGTGTGGGAAAGCAACGATGAGCAGGTGCATTTTCAGACGATCGGCGATCGGATGATGGCGGATGAGTCTTTGGCGGGGGCGATGCTGGGGATGTATCAGCGGGTGTTGGCGGAGGGGAGTGTGGGGATTGATGGGAGTGAGGAACAGATTGCGTTGCGGTTGACGGGAGTGGTGATGAAGAAGAGCGATCGGTTATGTGTGATGAATCGGATTTATGAAGGGGTGTTTGGGCGTGAGTGGGTAGCGGAGAAGTTGGATGCGTTGAGACCTTATGGGGAGGAGTTTCAGAACTGGAAGATTTCAGGAAATGAAGAATGGCTATTACGAGAAGCCCAATTACAAGATGCTTTAAATTGGGCATTTGAAGAAAATAGGAAACTAGATCCAGAAGATTATAAATTTCTAAAGACAAGCCAAGATCTGGAAGCAAAAGATGACAAGTTGAAAATTCAGGAATTAATCCAAAAAGTAGAAGATGCTGTAGCAGAAAGAATAACTAACACCTACAATGTGCAGCATATAAATGCAGATGAGGATTTACGCATTTCAATTCAGGGAGTTGAACAAGAGAATGTGTCAAATCATATAGCACTTAAGAAAATTTATGTAAGACAGCGCTTACAGTCTATGCTAATTGCCCTTACTATTGCTATGACGCTCTTAAATACTGGTGGTCAAGCAATTACGAGTTTTGTAGAGGCTGTACAAAGTGTGATGGAATTTCAAAAACGCCCTGTCTCGAAACCTTAGACGATTTATTAATATTAGTCCACTCCTTATTTCCCTTAGGAATTTTTTCATCCTCAGCGAAGACCCAAGATTTGCTCACATCTACATCAATTTCCTTGTCAGAATAAACTTCCACATTCAATTCGATCTAAAACCATGAATCCCAAAGTGAATGTGGATCAGGAGGTGAAACGGGTGCGTGACAGGTGGAAAACCTCTGTGGAGGAATTGAGAATTAAGAAATAAGCGACCAATTTTGGATTTGTGATTTTGGATTTTGGAGAGGACGAGTTGAATTGAGAAGGGGGGAGTAGGGGTGCGATATAATGAGAATATAATCCGATCGCCCTATCACCTATGACACCCAACCTCCTCGATCGCATCACCCACAATCCCGACCTCTGCCACGGAAAACCCTGCATTCGTGGACTTCGGTATCCGATCGAATTTATCCTAGAACTCCTCAGCTCCGGCATGACCCACGCTGAGATCCTAGAAGACTACGAAGACCTAGAACCTGACGACCTCTACGCCGTCCTTCTTTTCGCCGCTCGCCTGAGCCAAGTCAAAAGCGTCTACAAACTTGCCGCATGAAATTCATCGTCGATGCCCAACTCCCTCGCCGCCTTGCCTACTTCCTCCAAAACGCAGGCTACGACACTCTCCACACCCTCGATCTCCCCCAACAAAACGCCACACCTGATTCCAACATCAACACCCTTTCGATCGAACAAGAACGCATTGTCATCACCAAAGACGCAGACTTCGTAGACTCCTTCCTCACCATCCGCCAACCCTACAAGCTCCTCCTCGTCAGCACAGGCAACATCAAAAACTCAGAATTAGAAACCCTATTCGCTACCCATCTTCCCCAACTCATCGAGCTTCTATCCCAACACAGCTACATTGAAATCAATCAAACTGCTATCGTCATTCACCAGTAAGGGCGATCGTTAACTCATTGTTTGTAGTGATGGTGTATCAATGAGATTTTGATTCATCTTCACATTGCAGCACTTCCCAAGGCTGCTCAACCGGATCGATCAAATCATCCAAGATTTCCTCCGTTCCTTGCATGAAACCAAAGACTGGACGTTGTCGCTGATCCGCTAACTGCCGATCGATCTCCTCCACCGTCTTCTGTCCCCAACTCCCTCGGGTACTGGACAAAATTTCTTGAACAGAAAGAGCCGCACGATCGGTTGAAGGAGTAACAGTCTCTGAAGCAGGTTTGAACTGACCGAGTAAATGCTCAAGAATTTGCCAGCGATCGGCATCAGAGAGTTGATCTAGATTCTGGACAACTTGCTGTAATTGCGGGGTCATCATCACGGCTCCATCACGAGAAGACGAATTAGCTCTATCTTAGCTACTCCTCAACAATTTCGATCAAATCCTCGATCGCCACCTCAAACACCCGCGCCAACTTAATCAATGCCGTTGCATCAACCGTTGCCATACCGGACGATTGCGCGTAGGTTTTCAAGGTGCTGTAATTGACACCCGATCGCGTGGAAACTTCCTTCAAGCTCCACCCTCGCTCCGTTGCAAATTCTCGAATTTTGAGTCTGACCGTTCCCATTCTTGACAAAGGACGAGTATTCGTCCTTTAATAAAGCTATTCAAATCGCGATCGCCTCTTGCCTGGAAAACATCAAGGCGATCGCACCCCCATTATTCATGAGGTAGACCTATGATACCAGCGGATCTGGTTCCCGCCGCAGGTTCAATTTATCGTGCGCGGTTATTTCCTTGGGCCGTCATGCGATGGCTGCCGGACAGTCAGCGACTCGTGCTAGCGCGGTTTCGTAAACGCAATGAAGCCGAGGAATATCTGCGATCGCTCCGAATCGTTGAGCGCGATTGGGACTGTACGATCGTCTTTGACCCGATCGATCCTTAATCAGGGGAAAGGACGATCGCTGAATTCATCAAGCAAATAGATCAGTGTCATTCAATCCTAGAATTTGAGCTTAACGAGATGTTACTTGAAATAAGGCAAAGAGAGAAAATATTGTGATTTAACTTGATCGACTCAAGCTATTGAATAATCAGCCGGATAGTGTATCATCCCATACATATCTCCCATTTCTTGTGTTCCTAAGCTATCCGTCAGTTGCATCTCTTCGCCAAACTAGTACAATAATGAGCCGGAATTCTTCAACCCCCACCCCACAATCTGAAACCCCACAAACCAAGGCTGTAAAGTACTCTCATGCCCACTTTAAGGCACCTCAAGTCGCTGCAAAACCCGTGGGCTACTTCAATCAAGCGATGGTTCGGATCGTTCCAGAATCAGACAAATTGATTAGTACAGTTCAATCAAATCCTCCATCTGCTGTTAAGTATTCTTACGTATCTTCTCCTAAAGCGGTTCGCCATACTTACCATTCTCAAAAAGTGGCCAACCCGAATCCGATCGCTTCTAGTAATAGTTTAAATATTCAAAATCAGACATCCAGTCATTTAACGTTGATCCGTCAGGTGTCTACTCAATTCTTATCTTTACAAGAGAAGATACAGATTCAAGTTAAACAAATTCAAACTCAGAAATTGCGTCCTATCTTGGACTCTCTAGACACTTTACATCTAACGACCTCAAAAAAAGATTTACGATCGATCGAAGCCCTCCTCGATCGCCTCATCCAAGCCCTCCACAACAGCCCCGCCACCAAAGCCCTAGCCCACGACACAGCCCACTGGTTCACCCAGCAGACGATCGCCCATCGCGCCCAGATCAGCGCCTCCAGCCTCAGCCTGCTGCACCGTGTCCAAGTCGTCCTACAATCGATCGCCGAGAAGCAGCTCTCAGCCCCTACCGAAACGGACATTAATGAATTCAGCACCCGTGCCATTCGGAACTTGCAAGGTGAAAAGGTCTCCCTTGAGCGCAAAGTGGCCCACCTGAATGAATCTCATGAAAAACTAGAAGCAGAAGTCTCCGCCTATTCATCCAACCTGCTTCAACTCACCCGTCAACTCAACGAACAATCTCAAAATGTAAATGAACTTCATGGCTGGATTCAAGATCGGGACGGAACCATTCAAGCTCGAACGGCTGAACTGAAAGCTCAACTTGCCTACAGTGAATCACTGCATCTACAGATCGATACGTTAAATCGTCAAGCCACTGAGTTATTATCACAAAAAGGCGAATTGTCGAACGAAATACTCGATCGCAAAACCGCTTTAGAAGACTCCGATCGCACCATCCAAGCACTCAAAACAGAACTAGCTAAATATGACCAAATCCGTATCCTAGAAGGGAAATACGTCGGTGTCCCCTCCAGCAAAGGCAGCAAATATCACTTCCACAAAAAGTGTTCCGGCTGGAAAATGTTAGTCGGGGAATACATGCTAAATCTCGACCCCAGCCGCGCCGTCCTCAGCAGCAAAGATGCCTCTTTCTTCACTAAATGCGGACTCACCGAATGTCTCGATTGTAAAAACAAAAGTCATTAATCGAGCGACATTCAAAGTCCCCCTTCACAAGGGGGATTTAGGGGGATCGGGGCTTTAAGCGATCGATCGGTGACTCTCCACAATTTGTCGCACCGCCTTCTCCTGCTGTTCCAGACTCTCCATCAACCGAAACTGCACCATCGCACGATGCAAATTATGTTCAGGATAGGTCACTTTAAAATATTGATTTCCTGCTAAATGATCCGTGAGAAACCGTAACCCCAATTCAAACGTAATCAACCGCACCGAATCATAAATTAAGTCATAGTCCACAGGCGTCAAAACCGTCTTCATCTGCGGCAAATACCCCTGCAAAATCCCCTCACACCGATCGACCTCAAAGCGCACCGCTTCCCAATCCTCAACCTCTTCACCCAAAGGATTACAGCCCGATCGTAAGCAATCTCCAATGTCATAGTGAATCAATCCCGGTTTCACCGTATCGAGATCCACCATACTAATCGCCTGCTGCGTCGTCACATCAATCATCACATTATTCACTTTCGGATCGCCATGCATAATCCGTAGCGATACTGCACCCGATCGTTTTGCATCTTCTAACACCGTAGCAAACTTCGTCCGATCGCTCACCCATTGCAAACAGCGATCGATTTCAGGAGTTTGTCGGATGGTCGCATTGAGTAGGACTTCGTGATATTGCTCTAGGTACGCAGGCGTGATGTGAAACCCAACTAACGTATCGCGCAAGGACGCCGCCGGAATATCACTCACCAATCCATGAAACATTCCCAACGCAAACCCGACCTCCACGGCATGGGCTTGATCTTCAATTCGATCGATCGCCTCAGACTGATCAATAAAACTAATCGCCCGCCAAAACGATCCCGCCTCATCCTCAAAATGATCCCCACCCGCCGTCGTCAAAATCACCCGTGGCGTCTCCCAACGTCTCGTCATTTCTAGAGTTTGGCGTTTATGATGGATATGTTCCGTCACGATTTTCATGTTTTCCATCACCCACTGCGGCTGACGAAAGACCTTGGTATTAATGCGTTGCAACACAAACTGATGATCGTCCGACCCTGCACAACTCACCAAAAACGTGTCGTTAATGTTGCCATTCCCCAATGGTTTGATCGCGACAATCTGCCCCGGATGGGCAAACTGATGGGCAATTGTATTGATCACTGAATTCATCACGGTATCTAGCACGCTCTATAATCTCTAAAATTGAATAGACAAGCCTAGCAAGTCAATTTAACAAAACCCTATTTAACCATGAACCTCCAATCCCCAGAAAAAACAGTCTATCAAGACAACGCGATCGATCGAGCCTTCATCTGGCTCTTCGCCCAAAAGATGTCCAAAGCCGTCGGCCAAAAAACGCCATTACCGGGCTATGACGGGTTTGTAGATCTATCTCAGCGGATCATGCGGGGACGCAATGCCCCGGAGCAGCAGGCGCTTGTCACCGTGGTACTCCGATCGCTCGTGCCCAGTGCCGTCCTCTGGCTCATCCGCAATTTGTTTTCCCCCACGCGCTTAGTCTGTGAACTGAATGCCTGGTTTGCCACGCGACTGTTCACCTGGCTCGTGGGACCTTGCGAAGTTCGAGACGCTGAAATTACGCTCCCCGATGGCAGCACTAAACTGCAACGCAGCAACGTCCACATTGAAAAATGTCGCTACCTCGAACAAAGCGAATGTGTGGGAATGTGCATCAACATGTGCAAGCTTCCCACCCAAGCCTTCTTCACCCAAGACTTCGGCATCCCCGTCACCCTCACCCCCAATTTTGAAGACTATAGCTGCGACATGGTCTTCGGCCAAATCCCCCCAGACCTTGACAGTGAAGAGGCATCCCACCACCCCTGTCTCAAAGCCTGTGATACCGCCAGCTCCGGCCCAGAAGCCTGCCCCAAGGTCCGAGCCTAGAGATTCGTCTGGGGATTTTGAGGCGATCGTGCTGTGATGGGCCGGGAATCTCGTACAATGATGCAAGATTTAAGAAATGTAAAGTATTGAGGTATCGATCATGAGTGAGTATGAGCGCATGGTTCTGATGGCACAGGATGAACTGACGCAGTACAGCTCAGATGCCCGCAAGATCGAGAAGCTACGGCGCAAAATCGGGATCTCGACTTCGTTGAAGCAGCGTCAAGAGGTGCGGGCACAGCTTGAAATCGATATGCCTAAGAATGCCTTTACGAGGGCGGTGATGAACGATCGGCAGACAGTGGCACTTCCGTTTTGGGGAATTGCGGGTTTGGGTTTGCTGCTGGGGATTTCGTCGGGGCAGTCGATCGACTTTATGGCGACGATGATCGGGGGGACAGCGGCGATCGCGTTGCAGAAGTGGGGCTGGAGCTTGGACGCTCGACGCATTTTGTTGGCGACGTTGGATGATCTGGATGCGCCGAAGGTAGCGGTACCGAATGATAAAGACAAAGACAAGGATAAGGTTTAGCTTTCTACGAGTTGATTGTCTTGGCGTAGACAGGCTTCGATAAAGGGATCCAGATCACCATCCATTACGTCCTGAATCGCCGTAGTTTCGTGGCTGGTGCGGAGGTCTTTGACCATTTGGTAAGGGTTGAAGACGTAGTTGCGGATTTGGGTACCCCAAGCGGCTTCGACTATATCACCGCGAATTTCGGCGATTTCTTTGGTTTTTTGTTCTTGAGCAATCACTAAGAGTTTTGCTTTTAAAATGGCGAGGGCTTTTTCTTTGTTTTGCAGTTGGCTACGTTCTTCAGTACAGCGAACGGCAATGCGGGTCGGTAGGTGCGTAATGCGGACAGCGGTTTCGACTTTGTTGACGTTTTGGCCACCCTTGCCGCCTGCCCGTGACGTTGTGATTTCGAGGTCTTTGTCAGGGATGTCGAGTTGGACGTCATAGTCGATCAGGGGCATGACTTCAATGCCCGCAAAACTAGTCTGGCGCTTGTCGTTGGCGTTGAACGGGGAAATGCGGACGAGGCGATGGGTGCCTTTTTCGACTTTTAGGTAGCCGTAAGCGTAGCGGCCTGCAATTTCGATCGTGACCGATTTAATCCCCGCTTCCTCTCCTTCAGACATTTCGAGAGTACTGACTTTGTAGCCCCGTTTTTCAGACCAGCGCATGTACATTCGCAGCAGCATTTCAGCCCAGTCCTGAGCGTCAGTCCCGCCTGCACCTGCGTTGATGGTGAGTCTGGCTCCTTTGACATCGTAGGGACCGGAGAGCATTTGCTCTAATTCCCATTGGTCAAGGTCATGTTTGAGCGATCGGGCAATCTCAAACCCTTCAGCCAGTAAGGCATCATCCAGTTCCAGTTCAACGAGTTCGAGAATCGCAACGCCATCGTTAAGATGATTGCGCCACCGATCGTAGCCTTCGAGGTGGGATTTATATTCGTTCAGTTCTTGTAGCGTCGCTTGGGCGGTGGTTTGGTCATCCCAGAACTGGGGCTGAGCGGCGACTTGTTCGAGGTCTTTGATTTTGGCGGTCAGGGCAGGAACGTCAAAGATAGTCCTGAGTTTTACCCAGGCGATCGGCGAGCAGGTCAAGGTTGCGTTTGAGTTCGACGGTATCCATGAAGGCAGGGGGAGGGTTGAGTGAATCAGTGATCAATTCTACCCGATCGGACTCCAAGTTGACTGAGTCCGATCAGGCTCCTAGTCCTAGCCGTCCTTCAAGCCAAACAGAATGACCTAATCATCATCTGATTAGAAGGTAAAGTTCAGTAAACCTTGGACCTTATGACTACCATTCAGATTTTGCCCGAAACCTGTCTCATACCCAAGCGTGAATGAGAAGGCATCTTGTATCTGGGTTCGAACACCCACTCCTAATCGAACACTGTTTGGGTCAACTCTTCCGATCGCACTGCGCATTGGAATTCCGGGCTGGGTCGCCA
>JAAFJU010000058.1 GCA_013298165.1 Synechococcales cyanobacterium bin31.maxbin.ball.101
GCCGCATCAAGAAGCCCATTTTCTCAGCCCCTTCGGACATCTGAGCAGGGCTTTGACCGCGAATTTGGCGTGTGACCCATTCCTGCTGAACGGAGTTTTGCAGGTGGTTGGCGACCATGGTGAGGCAAGCGGCCCCGGTGTTAATGCCCGCAACGAAAGGAAAACCTGCGATCGCCTTTGGCGCTTCAGAGGTCTGGGGCAAGTATCTCTGCCGCTGCAACGCCCAGAACCGATCGATCTCCGAATTCCGCGCACTGTCCCATAAATCCCGGCTCCAGACTAAGGTTTCCACCCCATCTGCCGCCGCTCTTGCCTTGTAACCGGGCAAGTCCAATAGCCCACCGACCCAGTCGCCCGCCGCCAGCAAAATCGACTGATTATCCTCCGTCACCAGCCGAACCTTACCAGCCACGATCAGCACCATCTCATCCGAGTTCTCATCTCCCCAGATCGGATTCCCCAGACGGTATCGCCGCAGATCCGCTTGATCCTTAAACCGAACCTGCTGCTCTGGAGTCAGAAAAGACAGTGGGGGCTGATCCCAGGGAATATTGGTAGAGGTTTCGTTGGTGATCATGGATACAGGCGCAAAGTAAATGGGAAGGGGGGGACTAATGGGGCTGGTCACAAATTAAGGGGGCACCCCATTCGTGACCAGCGAAGATGCACAAGACTCGATCGGCGAGTCAGATTGATTCACAAATCTGACTGTTCACCAATCTGAACTATTCGCCAACTTGGAGTTTCACGTCCATTTTCTGCATTTTCTCCGAGATCCAACGCTCAAACAGCTCATTGCGCAGGGTCTGTTGCAACTGATTATCATCCATGCTGGCCTCTAAGAACTCTTCCACGCGGAACAAGCCCCACTTGCCTTCCAATTCCAAAGGACCAATCAACGTGCCAGGAGTCGAGTCGTCAATCTGGGCACGAATGCTGTCGGGTAGGGTTCCCCGGCTGACAGGTCCCATCATGCCGTTGACCATTTTGTCGTCGGTGATGGAATGGGCGCGGGCCAGTTGCTCGTAGGTGGCAGATTCTTCTTGGATTTGGATCTTCAGCTCTTCGGCCAGGTCTTGGCTATCGACGATGATGCGGGACAGGATGATCCGATCGAGGAAAACCTTCCGTTCGATGAAATATTCCTGAAGCTTGTCCTCCGAGACCACCATCTTCAGCTTTTCGACCTTGAAATTGCCGCTGATTTGTTTGTGGAAGGTGGAATAGTCGGATCCATTTTTCTGTAGCCATTCCTGAAAGGCAGGGGCTTCACTGAGCTGTTGCTGAAGCCGGAAGTCAATGATGGCCTGCTCCACGACGCCTTCTGGAATCTCTAAGTCAGTGCGCGTTTCTATTTCTTGCTGGAGGATATGCTGACGCAAGATGCCGCCGATAAAGTCTTGCAGCTTTCCAGCGGTCTGGAGGTGACGCATACAGTCACGCAGCGAAATCTCTTGGTCGTCAACGGTTAGAAGGGCTGGAGTACTCATAGTTCTGGGTTAGGGGATTTGTGTAAAAGTTAGCAATATATACGCACTCAGACCATTATGTATGCACGATGAGCATCCGTAGATGCCACGGCGCAGCCATGTGGCCGGACCTATGGCCGAATAGAGACCCAACGATCGCATCAGAACGATCGCATTTGGAGATCTCTCTTGACGAGGGCCTTCTTTAAGGTTAGCAACTCTTTGCGAACAAGTCTGTCATACCTAGTGTTTATTTTGCCAGACGGTTTTGTCATACCACCGAAATTAAGTCGAGAGATTAAAGTCATAGATTAAAAAAGCATAATTTCCCGGCAGCGGCACAGTTTTTTATGGGATGATTCATAACCATGCAAATTTTTCAGTAGACCTAAATAAGGAAACACCCGCTATGTCACTCCGTCTCGGCGATATTGCTCCCGACTTTACTCAAAATTCCTCTGAAGGCGTCATCAACTTCCATGAATGGATTGGAGATAGCTGGGCTGTGCTGTTTTCGCACCCGGCTGACTATACGCCCGTCTGCACCACTGAGTTGGGCATGGTGTCCAAGCTCAAGGATGATTTTGCAGCCCGCAATGTAAAACCGATCGCGGATTGGAGATAGCTGGGCTGTGCTGTTTTCGCACCCGGCTGACTATACGCCCGTCTGCACCACTGAGTTGGGCATGGTGTCCAAGCTCAAGGATGATTTTGCAGCCCGCAATGTAAAACCGATCGCATTGAGCGTCGATAGTGCTGAGTCCCACACAGGCTGGATCGGCGACATCAACGAAACCCAAGGTTGCACGGTCAACTACCCCATTTTGGCGGACGAAGATAAAAAGGTCTCGACCCTGTACGACATGATCCACCCGAACTCCAGCACGGGGAATACGCTGACAGTCCGATCGGTCTTCGTCATCGACAACAACAAAAAGCTCCGCCTCAGCATCACCTATCCTGCCAGCACGGGCCGGAACTTCAATGAGCTGTTGCGCGTGATTGACTCGTTGCAAATGACCGACAACTACGGCGTCGCGACCCCTGCGAACTGGACAGATGGCGGCGACTGCGTGGTGGTGCCTTCCATCTCAACGGAAGATGCGATTAAGAAGTTCCCGAAAGGCGTGACTGAAGTGAAGCCTTACCTGCGCATGACGCCTCAACCCAACAAATAAGAATTTGACCTGACCTAAAATTCTGAGTGTTGAACCTAAGCCCGATCGTCCTGTCATTTTGGACGATCGGGCTTTTTTATGGGCGATCGTCCCCCTAAATCCCCCAATTCTGGGGGACTTTGAAAATCAATCCCTGGATCGGCTCCCCCAGAATTGGGGGTTGGGGGGCCTCAGGGTTTCATGAAGTAATGACTCGATCGCCCGACTCTTCGACACAATCCGCAACCTTTTAGAGTGTTTTCTTGGGGTTTTTACTGACATCACAGGATGTGAAGCAAATCGTGAGGATTGTTCATAAAGGAACGGGAATTCCACCACAGCCTTTCTACAGCAGTCTTTCCAGTCCGTAACAGCCGCTGCAATATATTTGTTTATTGTTCTTATTTTTATAAATAACTGAACTACAAGTTTTAAATATTAGGTTTTTCAAGTTTGAGTAGTGATTTGACTGGATTTAGGAGATTAAAAAACTTTCAGAATCTGTTTTAATCCTTAAATCTAGTCATTTCATTATCGGAAGGGCTATGAATTACAGGACCGATCGCCCATAATCAGCAAGTGAATTCAGAAAGCCGATCGTCCCTCAACGATCGATCGACCCTCTGAAGCCCCGCACCCGCATTTATTCAAAACCATTTCACAAGCGCCAGCTTCAACCCCAGCGCAGGAGTCAGTTATGAAACTCGCAGTTTACGGAAAAGGTGGCATCGGCAAGTCCACCACCAGTTGTAATATTTCTGTCGCCCTCGCGAAGCGCGGCAAAAAAGTACTGCAAATCGGCTGTGATCCAAAACATGACAGCACCTTCACGCTGACGGGATTTTTGATTCCGACGATTATTGACACGCTTCAGGAAAAGGACTTCCACTACGAGAACGTCTGGTCTGAAGATGTCATCTATCCCGGCTACGGTGGCGTCCATTGCGTCGAAGCAGGCGGACCTCCAGCAGGCGCGGGCTGCGGCGGCTACGTCGTGGGTGAAACGGTGAAACTGCTCAAGGAGCTAAATGCCTTTGATGAGTACGATGTGATTTTGTTTGATGTGTTGGGCGATGTGGTGTGCGGTGGATTCGCCGCCCCATTGAACTATGCCGACTATTGCTTAATCGTCACCGACAACGGCTTTGATGCCCTGTTTGCCGCAAACCGAATTGCCGCATCCGTTCGTGAAAAAGCCAGAACTCACCCCCTACGCCTTGCAGGACTCATCGGCAATCGCACCTCGAAGCGTGACTTGATTGAGAAATACATCGAGTCCGTACCGATGCCTGTGTTGGAAGTGCTGCCGTTGATCGAGGACATTCGCGTCTCCCGTGTGAAAGGCAAAACCTTGTTTGAAATGGCGGAAACCGATCCGTCGCTGTTGCCTGTGTGCGACTACTACTTGAACATTGCCGATCAATTGCTGGCTCAGCCTGAAGGCGTGGTGCCCGAAAGCGCAGACGATCGCGATCTCTTCACCCTGCTCTCAGACTTCTACCTCAATCCTCAAGGTACCGCGACGGCTCCTAAGGAATTGGTCGGGGTTTAATAGAGTCCCGATCCCCCTAAATCCCCCTTAAAAAGGGGGACTAAGAGAAGAACGATGAACTCCGGTTTCCCCTTCTCTTCACGGACTCCGGTTCCCCCTTTTCAAGGGGGCTAGGGGGATCGGGACCACGCAATCTCCCGCTTATTCCAAACAACTGCAATCCCCTATAGCTCACCCAACTTTTAACATCACTATGACGATCGCAAGCTCCACACCTCCCCAAAGCGCGCCCCAAGGTCTCAACCCCGACGCATTGAAGTTTGATTGCGAAACGGGCAATTACCATACCTTCTGCCCCATTAGCTGCGTCGCTTGGCTCTACCAAAAAATTGAAGACAGTTTCTTCCTAGTCGTCGGCACGAAGACCTGCGGATACTTTCTGCAAAACGCCATGGGCGTGATGATCTTCGCAGAACCGCGCTATGCCATGGCGGAATTGGAAGAAGGCGACATCTCCGCCCAGCTTAATGACTATGCCGAACTCAAACGGCTGTGCGATCAAATCAAACGCGATCGGAACCCCAGTGTGATTGTCTGGATCGGCACCTGCACGACCGAAATCATCAAAATGGACATGGAAGGTCTTGCTCCTCGGATTGAAGCCGAGATTGGGATTCCGATCGTAGTCGCTAGAGCCAATGGTCTCGACTACGCCTTTACCCAAGGCGAAGACACGGTACTAGCTGCCATGGCACAACGCTGCCCAACGTCCAAACAAGTCACCAGCGAAGACGAAAAAGTCGAACGCAACGCCATTCAAAAACTGCTCAACTTCGGCACCAAAAAAGAAGACACCAGTGCTGCTCCCATGGTGAAGCATAAGCCCTTGGTTCTCTTCGGTTCCGTGCCCGATCCCGTTGCCACGCAATTAACCCTAGAACTGAAAAAGCAAGGCATCGAAGTCTCCGGCTGGCTCCCTGCAAAACGCTTTACGGAATTACCTGTGGTGGATGAAGGTGACTTTGTCGCTGGGATCAATCCATTCCTATCCCGCACGGCGACCACCTTGGTTCGTCGTCGCAAAGCCAATCTGATTAATGCACCGTTCCCGATCGGACCCGACGGCACCCGCGCCTGGATCGAAGGCATCTGTAAAGCCCTAGACATCGAACCCACGGGACTTGCAGAGCGGGAAGCTCAAATCTGGGAGAACGTAGAAGACTACGTGAAACTCATCCGTGGCAAGTCTGTTTTCTTCATGGGCGACAACTTACTAGAAGTATCACTGGCACGATTCCTGATTCGGTGCGGCATGACCTGCCACGAAATCGGAATCCCCTACATGGATAAACGCTATCAGCAATCGGAACTCGAATTGCTAACGAAAACCTGTCAGGAAATGGGCGTGCCATTGCCAACGATCGTAGAGAAACCCGACAACTACAATCAAATCAAACGCATCGAAGCCCTGAAGCCAGACTTAGTCATCACCGGAATGGCCCATGCGAACCCCTTGGAAGCCCGTGGCATCACCACCAAGTGGTCCGTGGAGTTCACCTTCGCCCAAATCCACGGCTTCACCAACACCCGCGACATTCTCGAACTCGTCACCCGCCCCATGCGCCGGAACGAAGCCTTGAACGGACTGGGCTGGGAGAAGCTGGTTCGCGAAGAAGCAAAAGTGTAACGCTGGTTTAGATTGAACTAAAAAAGGGAAAGACTCATGGTCTTTCCCTTTTTTGTGCGAGATTTTCTATATGAATGATGTGAGGCTAATAATTTCAGTTTACGATCATCCTAAAACCGTACATTCAGAACCCACTAACCATGAATAGTGTCAATGTCAGTCAATTTAGAGACACCTTAGAAGACTATGTTGAGAAAGTGATTAATGAACATAATCCACTTAAAGTCACTCGCCAAAATGGAAAAGATTTTATTGTGGTGAGTGCTGAAGATTGGGAACAAGAGCAGGAAACCTTATACGTCCTACAGAATACTAATCTCATGCAACAAATCGCCAAATCAATGACGACCTATATTTGCGATCGGAGGTCACTATGAACAACTGAAATAGCGATCACAAGCAAGGACGAGGGGACGATCGATTTTGAAAGATTCATAAAAAGGACTCATAAAGATCTAGACGATCGAATTCACAATTCAAAGATCTTAGGAGACTATGGGAATACTAGTCTAATTCTCTCCCAAAGAATCTTACTTTATGAACTCTCCCCGCTTTCACACCGCTCAATGGGCGCTCATTTTGATTCCCCTGCTCCTCACCTTTGGGGCAAAAAGCGCGATCGCACAGATTACGCCCGCAGCGGATGGAACGGGGACTGTCATTCAAACTCAAAACAACCAAATCAATATCAGCGGCGGCACTCAAGCAGGCCAGAATCAATTTCATAGCTTTCAGCAGTTCGGGATTAATGCAGGGCAAACCGCGAACTTTATGGCGAACCCGAACGTTGCCAATATTTTGGGTCGGGTGACAGGCGGAGATGCTTCACTGATTAATGGCATCCTTAAGGTATCAGGGAGTAATGCCAATCTATTTTTAATCAATCCTAACGGGATTGTGTTTGGGAAAGATGCGAGTTTGAATGTGCCTGGGGCATTTACAGCGACGACCGCAAATGGGATTGGATTTGGGAATGGGAATTGGTGGAGTGCTGTCGGGCCGAACAACTACGCCAGCTTGACTGCAAACCCAACGAGCTTTGGATTTATCGGCACATCAGGAAGTTTGGTGAATGCGGGTAATTTGTCGGTGAATCCAGGGCAATCGATCGCCCTAGTCGGTGGAACAGTGGTGAATACCGGAACGATCGCAGCACCCGGTGGGGACATTACGATCGCCGCAATCCCCGGTGAAAAAATGGTTCGCATCGGTCAAGCAGGAACTGTTCTGAGTTTGGATCTGCCGACTAGCGACAAGACTGTAATCAATGCACCGATCGCAACGCCGCTATCCTTGCCTGCATTACTCACAGGCGGTTCAATTCCCAGTGCAATGGGTGTTGTGGTTGAAGATGGGGTGATTAAATTGACGGGCGGAAGTGCTTCTGTTACTGGAACACTCAACGCAAACGGAACGGGTTTACAAAACGGTGGGAATGTCATTGCCTATGCGGATAACCATTTGAACTTTGGTGCGACAATTTCTTCGAAGGGTGGTGAACTCGGTGGAAATGGTGGATTTGTCGATACGTCGGGGAAAGGCAGTATTGTCATTTCACCCAATGCCAAAGTTTTGACGACTGCGCTGAAAGGTTTAACGGGAACTTGGTTGATTGACCCAGCAGATCTCGAAGTGGTAGCGGGAACGGGTGGAACGATCGGCGGGACAGGTTCGACCATTGGTGCAGAGACGATCGTGACTGCTTTAAATGGAACAAACGTTAATTTACAAGCCGACAATTCCATTACCGTGAATGCTGCGATCGATGCGAGTGGCAATACAAATTCGGGTGATTTAAAACTGTCTGCACCGACGACTAATTTGAATCAGGCGATCGTGCTTAAAGACGGTTCGAGTTTGAGTGGGACGGCGGCGACGGTCAATGTTGGGGCGACGGGAACCGTACAGAATGGTGTGGATGTGGCGGCAACAGGCGGAACCGTCAAGTTAGCAGCAGCGACCTACACCTTAGGTTGGCATGTCGAGATTAGCAGAGATGTAACAGTTCAGGGAAGAGGAGCCAGTAATAGTATTGTGAGTGGGAATAACTCAGTTCAAGTTTTTTATGTGAGGAATGGGGCTGGTGGGACTAGACCTGTAGTAACGTTAGATGGTGTGTCGATCGTTAATGGCAAAGCAGGCTATGGCGGAGGTATATATAATATGAGTGGTATGTTGACAGTGAGCAACAGCACCATCTCAGGGAATGCAGCAACATTCGGCGGGGGCGGTATTCATAGCATTGCTGGCACGGTAACAGTGAGCAATAGCACTCTCTCGGGCAATTCCGCAGAATACGGTGGCGGCATCGTTAACGATAGTGGAACGTTAACGGTGAGCAACAGCACCATCTCAGGTAATTCCGCACAACGCGGTGGGGGCGGTATCGTCAACCTTAGTTACCCCAACAATATTGCCACGGTGACGATCAGCAACAGCACCCTCTCGGGTAATTCCGGAACATACGGCGGCGGCATCTACGGCATCGGCACGCTGACGATCGACAACAGCACCCTCTCGGGTAATTCCGCAGGAAACGGCGGCGGCATCTTCATCAGCGGCTTAGGCGAGAGCGCCAATCTGAAGATTAGCAACAGCACCCTCTCGGGTAATTCCGCAAAAACCACCGACGGCACAGGCCAAGGCGGCGGCATCTCCAACGAGCTCGGCACGCTAACGATCGACAACAGCACCCTCTCGGGCAATTCCGCTCAAATATTCGGCGGCGGCATATACACTAGCAATGGCTCGCTAACGCTCAACAACAGCACCCTCTCGGACAATTCCGGAACATATGGCGGCGGCATCTACAACGGTGGAAGTGGGGGACTGAAGATCAGCAACAGCACCCTCTCAGGCAATTCCGGAACATACGGCGGCGGCATCTACAGCAGCGGCACGCTGACGATCGACAGCAGCACCCTCTCGGGCAATTCCGCAAAGAACAGTGGCGGCGGTATCAACATCTTTACCTATGGCAGGCTGACGATCGGGAATAGCATTGTCTCCGGGAACATCGCCCCATCGGGAAGCGAGATTTTGGGAACCTTCACTTCTAGTGGGTATAACCTCTTTGGCAACAGCGGAACCAATGGTCTTTCGAGTGGCACCGCATCAGGAACCGATATCACTCCCACCGTAACCCTCGACCAAATCATTGGACCATTAGCTAATAACGGCGGACCCACCCAAACCCACGCACTCATTGCCAACAGTCCTGCAATAAATGCAGGGAATCCAAGAATAGTGACTCCAGATCAGCGGGGTGAAATTCGTATTGGCGTTACGGATATTGGGGCTTTTGAATGGCAGCCTTTACCCATCATCCCCACTCAACTCCCGATCAAACCCACCCCACAACCTGCCGAATCCATCCAACCCCCGATTGATCTCACCCGCAACCTAAAATCCTCCGATCCTAATCAACCTTTATCTTCTACATCTAATTCAAAAGCATCGCTCTGTGTGGCGCAGAATAGCGACACTCAATTGCAAGATCCATACAAAGGCATTGAAACCTGTGCCTCTAAAACGCCGTAACTGGAAGGAGTCGATCGATAATCATGGCTAAACTGTGAGTTTTTAAAATCTGGGGGAATGATTAATCTAAGTTAATCTCATCCTCTCCCGGAGTACTCTCCTAATGAAGTCCAGCCGTCGTCACATCGCCGCATTTGCCCTACTTCCCTTACTAGTCACCTTCGGAACCAGAGGCGCGATCGCTCAAATCACGCCCGCAGCGGATGGCACGGGAACTGTTGTTAAGACCCAGAACAACCAAATCAATATCAGCGGTGGGACTCAGGCAGGCCAAAATCAATTTCACAGCTTCCAGCAGTTCGGGGTGAATGCGGGACAGACCGCGAACTTTATGGCGAACCCGAACATTGCCAATATTTTGGGTCGGGTGACGGGCGGAGATGCGTCGTTGATTAATGGCATTCTCAAAGTGACCGGAAGTAATGCCAATCTGTTTTTGATCAATCCTAGCGGGATTGTGTTCGGGAAAGATGCGAGTTTGAATCTTCCGGCGGCGTTTACAGCGACGACTGCGAATGGGATTGGATTTGGGAATGGGAATTGGTGGAGTGCTGCTGGGTCAAATAACTACGCAAGCTTGACTGCAAACCCCACGAGTTTTGGATTTATCGGTACGTCGGGAAGTTTGGTTAACGCTGGAAATCTGTCAGTGAACTCAGGTCAATCGATCGCCCTAGTCGGTGGCACAGTCGTGAATACGGGAACGATCGCAGCCCCCGGTGGAGACATTACGATCGCCGCAATTCCCGGTGAAAAGATGGTTCGCATCGGTCAAGCAGGAACCGTGCTGAGTTTGGATCTGCCAACCAGCGATCGGGCTTTGATTAACGCACCAACAACAACTCCGCTGTCTTTACCCGCGTTGCTCACAGGGGGTTCGATTCCCGCAGCAATGGGCGTAGTCGTTGAAGAGGGCGTCATTAAATTGACGGGTGGGAGTGCTTCTGTAACTGGAACGCTCAATGCAAACGGAACGGGCGCGCAAAACGGCGGAAATGTCATTGCCTATGCGGATAATCAGTTGACCTTCGGTGGAACGATCGCAGCGAAGGGCGGTGAACTCGGTGGGAATGGTGGATTTGTGGATACGTCGGGGAAAGGCAGTATTACGATCGCGCCCAATGCCCAAGTTTTAACAACTGCCGCCAATGGACTCACTGGAACTTGGTTGATTGACCCAACGGATCTCACCGTGGTCGTCAGTGCAGGATCAGGAACCATCACAGGTGGGACCAATTCACCCACGGCGGCTTCAAGCATTGATGCTAGTACGATCGTCACGGCATTAAATGGAACAAACGTTAATTTACAAGCTGACAATTCCATTACAGTGAATGCTGGAATTGATGCCAGTGCGAATGCAAGTGCAGGAAATCTGACATTGACCGCACCGATCGCGAATTTGAATCAGGCGATCGTGCTCAAAGCAGGTTCGACCTTAAGCGGGACGGCGACGACGGTGAATGTCGGTGCGACGGGAACGGTTCAGAATGGTGTGGATGTTTCGGCGGCAGGTGGCATTGTCAATCTGGCAGCAGCGACTTATACCTTGGCACAAGAAGTGGGCATCAATAAAAATGTAACGGTGCGTGGGACTGGGGCTGGAAGTACGACCGTCAGCGGAAATAATGCGGTTCGAGTGTTTAATATTGGTACTACTGGAACGGTGACGTTGGATGGGATGTCGATCGTCAATGGAAAATTAACCAACTATGGCTATGGGGGTGGTATCAACAATAGCGGCACGTTAACAGTGAGCAACAGCACCCTCTCTGGAAATTCCATAAGCTACGGCGGTAGAGGCGGCGGCATTTACAACAATGGTATGTTGACGGTGAATAACAGTACCCTCTCCGGGAATTCCGCAAGCTTCGGCTACGGCGGCGGCATCCATAACAATGGTATGTTGACGGTGAATAACAGTACCCTCTCCGGGAATTCCGCAAGCTTCGGCTACGGCGGCGGCATCCTTAACAATCGCACGTTGACGGTGAATAACAGTACCCTCTCCGGGAATTCCGCAAGCTCGGGTGGCGGCATCCACAACAGTGATACTGCAACATTAAATAACAGCACTCTTTCAGGGAACTCCGCAACAGACAACTCCAGTAGTAGCGGCGGAGGCATCGACAACTATGGCACTGTAACGTTAAATAGCAGCACTCTCTCAGGGAATTACGCAGCAGGCACCTACAGTAGTGGCGGCGGTATTAGCACTGGTGACATTGCTTTTCCAGCCGTAAAACTAACCCTGATAGTGAATAACAGCAGTATCTCGGGGAATTACGCAACAGGCACCAATAGTAGTGGCGGAGGCATCTTCAACGATCGTAGCATCATTCAGGTGAACAACAGTACCCTGTCAGGTAATTCTACAACTGGTCAAGGCGGCGGTATCTACAACAGTCGCGGTCCCATGATAATTAGCAATAGCATTGTCTCCGGAAACACTGCCGGAAGTGGAAGAGAGATATATCACTTTGACTATGGTTCGCGCGTTGCCTCTCAGGGTTACAATCTCTTTGGATATAATGGGGATAATGGTCTTATCAACGTCGATATAATAGGAACCGATCGCACCCCCACAGTTGCCCTCAACCAAATCATTGCCCCATTAGCCAATAACGGCGGACCAACCCAAACCCACGCTCTAGTCTTGAATAGTCCCGCCCTCAATGCAGGCGATCCCACTAGCACCCTCACGATCGATCAACGCGGCGGACAACGAGGACCTGCTGGTTTGAATGCAGGATCACGCATCGATATTGGAGCCTATGAAGCAACCTCCTCTATTCTGGTTACGAATACTTTAGACACCAGTACGATCGGAACGCTGCGGAATGCGATTGCATTCTCCAATGGCAACACCAATACCCTCGCAACCACAGCCCCAACCGATATTCGATTCAACATCGGCACAGTAGGCTCTGCCCAAACGATCGCCCTCACCTCAGCCTTACCTGCGATCGTTAAATCCACAACGATCGACGGCTGGACCCAAGGTGCGGCGGGCTACAATGGCGTTCCACTGATTACCGTCAGCGGTGAAAATAAGGTCCGCGTGTTTGAAATTGGAACGGGTGTGACAGTGGGGATGAATGGGTTGGCGATCGTCAATGGAAAAATATTATCAGGCAACGGCGGTGCTGGAATTTACAACCGTGGAACATTGACTGTGACGAATAGCGTAGTCAGTGGCAATTCTGCAACTCAAGGGGGTGGAATTCAGAATGATGGCACATTGACATTGAGCAACAGCACCCTAAGTGGAAACTCTTCATCTTCAGGATTGGGGGGTGGTCTCCTAAACTATAAAAGTGCCGCATTAAGTAATGTCACTATTTCGGGAAATTCCGCAGGAGGTGGTTCCGGCGGCGGCATCGACAACCGTGCCACGCTAACAGTAAGCAACAGTACTATCTCGGGGAATTTCGCAGGACAAGGCGGCGGCATCAACAGCCCTGGCGCAGTGACGATCGGTAGCACAATCATTTCAGGGAACATCGCTCCAAACGGGAGAGAGATTTATAACTCGTTTGGAACCTTCACCTCTCAGGGTTACAACCTCTTTGGCTACAGTGGAAGTAGTGGTCTTAGGAGCGTTACCGCTGCCGCAACCGATCGCACCCCCACAGCATTCCTGAGCGAAATCCTCTCTCCCCTCGGTAACTACGGCGGACCGACCCAAACTCACGCCCTCCTTCCTGGTAGCCCAGCGATCGATGCAGGCAATGCCGCCAGCAACACTCTCGACCAACGCGGCAAAGTCCGATTCGGCACCGCAGACATCGGAGCCTTTGAATCCCAAGGCTTTACGATCGCGGCAACAGGCGTAACCACCCAAAGCAACACCGTCAATCGCATTTTTACCACGCCGCTCACCGCAACGGTCACTGCAAATAATGCAATCGAACCCGTTGCAGGTGGGACCGTCACCTACCTTGCTCCGAGTTTTGGTACAACGATCACAGCAGGCATCCGAACAGTAACCATTGACGCGTTAGGAAATGCTAATCTCACACCGACTGCAACGACAACTGCCGGAACTTACACCGCTTTAGCAGAAACAGCGGGAGCCACAGGAACAGCAATTTTCAATTTAACCAATACGCCAGATGTCCCTTTCTCGATCGCAGCAATAGGTGGAACCTCACAGAGTGCAGTCGTCAATCAGCCTTATGCTCAAACACTACAAGTGACGGTATTCGATCAGTTTGGTAATCTGATTCCCGGTGCAACGGTCGGCTTTAGCGTTCCTGGTAGCGGTGCCAGTGGGTTTTTGGGCACGACCACAGCCACAACAGGCACAGACGGTAGAGCGACGATCGTCATCAAAGCCAACACCAAAGCCGGAGCCTTTACCGCAAAAGGGGGCGTATCCGGTGTAACCGGAACCGCAGACTTCGCCCTGACCAATCTCGCCGACGTTGCCAACAAAATCATAACCACGTCCGGTTCCGGTCAAAGCACAGTGGTCGATACCAACTTTACGAACAGTCTAGTTGCCACAGTAACAGATAAGTTTGATAACCCGATCGAAAACGCCACCGTCACCTTTAGCGCAACCGGAACCAACGCCAGCGGAACCTTCGCGACCAACACCGCAACGACTGGAGCAGATGGCAAAGCTTCGATCGTCATCAAAGCCAACACCAAAGCAGGAATCTTCACCGCGCAAGGCTCCACCACGAACGTAACAGGCACCGCCGACTTCGCCCTGACAAACCTCGCTGACGTTGCCAAAAACATTGCAACAACTTCCGGTTCAAATCAACAAACCACAGTTGATACCAATTTTGCAAATAACTTAGTGGCAACCGTCACCGATAAATTCGGCAACCCCGTTTCCAACAGCACCGTAACGTTCACCGTTCCTGGTACGGGAGCCAGCGGCATTTTCGCCACCAATACAGCGATCACTGATGCAAATGGTAGAGCCTCGATCGTCATCAAAGCCAACACCAAAGCGGGATTATTCACCGCCCAAGGGGGCGTGTCAGGTGTAACTGGAACCGCCGACTTCGCCTTAACCAATCTCGCTGACGTTGCCAAAAACATTGCGACGACGTCCGGTTCAGGTCAACAAACCGTCGTCGATACCAACTTTGCCAATAACTTAGTTGCGACTGTAACTGACAAATTCGGTAATCCAGTCTCCAACAGCACCGTAACCTTCACCGTTCCTGGTACGGGAGCCAGCGGTATTTTCGCCACCAATACAGCGATCACTGGCACGGATGGGAAAGCCACGATCGTCATCAAAGCCAACACCAAAGCAGGAATCTTCACCGCCAAAGGCTCCACCACGAACGTAACAGGAACAGCCGACTTTGCCCTAACCAATCTCGCCGATGTTGCGAAAAACATTGCGACGACTTCCGGTTCAAACCAACAAACCGTCGTCGATACCAACTTTGCCAACAGCCTAGTGGCAACCGTTACTGATCAATTTGGCAACCCCGTTTCCAACAGCACTGTAACCTTCACCGTTCCTGGAACTAACGCAAGCGGCATTTTCGCCACTAACACTGCAACGACTGGAGTGGATGGCAAAGCTTCGATCGCAATCAAAGCCAACACCAAAGCCGGAACCTTCACCGCCCAAGGTTCCACCACAAACGTAACGGGAACAGCCGACTTCGCACTGACAAACCTCGCTGACATTGCGAAAACGATCGTCACCACGTCCGGTTCAGGTCAAAGTACAGTTGTCGATACGAATTTCACAAACAACTTAGTGGCAACAGTGACGGATAAATTTGGAAATCCAGTTTCCAACAGCACCGTAACCTTCACCGTTCCTGGAACTAATGCCAGCGGGATCTTTGCCAGCAATACCGCGACCACAGACGGAAATGGTGTGGCAACGATCGCAATCAAAGCCAACACCAAAGCGGGAAGCTTCACCGCGATCGGCAACGTCACAGGCATCCCCCAAAGCGCCGACTTCGCCCTCACCAACCAAGCCGACCAACCCAGCCAAATCATCCCCACCAACGCCAATCAAACCGCAACAGTGAATCAACCGTTCAACACGGCATTACAAGTCCAAGTGCTGGATCAATACGGCAACCCGATCGCAAACAACCCCGTCAAGCTCACCCTTCCTAGCAACGGAGCCAGCGGCGTCTTCACAGGTGGCGGAAATACGATCGTCCTGACCACCGACTCCAATGGATTCGTCACCACACCACTGACCGCAAACGCAAACGCCGGAACCTATACCGGAACCATCCAAGTCAATTCCCAAACCGCCCAATTCAGCTTCACCAACGCCCCCGCCCCCATCACTCCCGCCCAACCCCCGCGCAAGGTAAACCTTCGCATTCCCCAGTTCAAATCCCCCGTTACCCGTCCGATCGCCCGCCCAGCCGCTGCCTCAAAAGCTAGACTCTGCGCCGATCGCGATGGCAATGCAAGCGCTCAAAGCAATGACCCCTATCAAGGCATTGCAACCTGCGGCACCAACACCCCTAAAAGCCAAACACCTGAACTCGAACTAATGGATGAACTAGAGGCGATCGTCGAAGAACACCGCACCAAAGCCGATCGCTAGACAATTCACCACTAAGAGATCAAAATGGTCTCTTAGCATGGTTTCATTTTCATCGTGCCGTTCCCCCAGCTTACCGTCATTCAATTCATTACTAAAATGTCTAAGAACTCATCTTTTCTCCTTTCCAGTATTGTTACTAGTATTCTCCTAAGCGCTGCATCCCCCACGGTTGCGCAAGTCCAGCCCACCCAAATCCCACCCGTCTCGAATCCCAACCGCGATCGAGTTCCCCAACCCCAACCCATTCCCTCCCCTCTCCCCTCCAAACCTCCAGTTCTCACCCCACCACCAACCTCAACCCCCGACAGTCCCGGCTCCAACGTCGAAATCGCCGTCACCAAAGTCGAAGTCACAGGCAGCACCGTCTTTAAGCCCGAAGAACTCGCCAAACTCACCCAAGGCGTCGAAGGCAAGTCCGTCAAACTTAAGGATCTACAGGCAGTAGCAGATAGTATTACAGCGCTATATCTCGATCGTGGC
The DNA here is from genome assembly GCA_013298165.1 of Synechococcales cyanobacterium bin31.maxbin.ball.101. Lineage (GTDB taxonomy): Bacteria > Cyanobacteriota > Cyanobacteriia > Leptolyngbyales > Leptolyngbyaceae > JAAFJU01. The sequence continues at coordinate 16,382 of JAAFJU010000058.1, forward strand.
TACATCACCTCCCGCGCCGTCTTGGGCGAACAAGCGATCGTCAATGGACTCGTCAAAATCCAAATCCTCGAAGGCTCCCTCGAAAGCCTCGACATCAACGGACTCAAGCGCCTCAATCAAAACTACGTCCGCAGCCGCATCATGCTCGGCGTCAAAACCCCACTGAACAAAAACCAACTTGAAGATCAACTGCAATTACTCAAAAGTGATGCCCTATTAGAATCCGTCGAAGCCAGTTTACGTCCGGGTTCTGGGGTTGGCACAAGTATTCTCAGCTTGCGGGTTAAGGAATCAAGTTCGATCGCAGGTAACGTTAACGTTGATAACTACTCCTCACCCAGCGTCGGCTCAGAACGCTTTGGCGGTGGATTGACCTATCGCAACGTGACCGGATTGGGCGACGAACTCAGTATGAGCTATAATCGATCGTTCCCCGGTGGTTCTAATGCTTTAGACTTTAGCTATCGCGTTCCCGTTAACGCCATGAACGGCACCATTCAACTTCGTGTTGCGCCCAGCAATAGCAAAGTGATCGAAAAGCCATTCGATAGCTTGGATATCTTCAGTACAACAGACTTGTACGAAGTGAGCTATCGTCAGCCCATTATCCGTACCCCCCGCGAAGAACTCGCCCTCTCCTTCGCCTTCGCCGTTCAAAACGGTCGCACCACCATTAGCGGCACGCCCCTCAGCACTCCCGGCAGCGGCACTGACATTGACGGCCAGGGTCGCACCCGCATTTTGAAATTTGGGCAGGACTATTTGAAGCGGGACACCCAGGGCGCTTGGGCGCTACGATCGCAGTTCAGCATCGGACTCAATGCCTTCGACGCCACCAACGGCCCCGAACCCAATGGTCAATTCTTTAGTTGGCTTGGGCAAGTGCAACGGGTGCAGCGTCTCGGGGCAAATCAATTGCTAATCGCCCAAGGGGATGTGCAGTTTGCCTCTGACCCCCTATTGCCGTCCCAGCAGTTTGTCATTGGCGGTGGGCAATCCGTGCGCGGCTATCGTCAGAACTTACGATCGGGTGACAACGGCCTGCGCTTCTCCTTAGAAAATCGAATTGCTCTGCAACGGAATGCCAATGGCAATCCCATTTTCCAACTCGCCCCATTCCTCGATGCAGGCTGGGTTTGGAACAACTCCAGCAACCCCACCACCCTGACGAATGAAACCTTTCTGGCCTCCGTCGGCTTAGGTGCCATTTTGGAGCCATTAGCGGGACTCGTGCTGCGGGTGGACTATGGCATTCCATTGATCTACAACAGCGATCGCCGGGAAAATGCCCAAGATCGGGGACTCAATTTCAGCATTGGCTATAGCTTCTAACGCCATTATTCGATCGCGCCTGCTTGAGTCAGCAATGCCACAGCTTCGCGCGATCGAAAACAATTGCGGGCTTCACTCAGTGGAGTCCCACCCCATTTATTCACAACATGAACATCAGCACCTTGCTCAATCAGCCATTCCATAATCGAGATCTGAGCTTTTGCCGATGCCGTCATCAAAGGCGTCCAGCCGCCTTTATTAACGGTATTAATCGCCGCACCTGCATTGAATAACACTTTCGCCGTGTAAAGATGACCATTGTCAACGGCCAAATAAAACGGCGTATCATCAATCCAATTTTTCGCATCCACGATCGCGCCCAATCCCAGTAATCGCTGCACAATTTCAGTTTGACCCTGGGAGGCCGCAATATGCAACAGCGTCTCTTGGTAATTGTTTTTAGCGGTGATGTCCGCTTGATGATCTAAAAGCAACGTGACACAGTCAACCCGATCGGACTCCGCCGCATACAAAATTGCCGTGTAGCCATTTTCACTCACTGAATTAACCGCTGCACCCGCCTCAAGAAGTTGTGCCATCACCTTAACGTACCCCTCCGCTGCGGACCACATCAGCGGAGTCATCCCCTTATAAAAGACATTAACCTCTGCCCCTTGTTCAATACAGTTTGCAATCGCAACAGCATCACCCCGAATGACCGCCAATGCCAATTGAAAATTACGCTCTGGAGGCATTCCCCTTCTCTCCTGAAATCCGGTTTACATAATTTTAACTCAAACCGATCGCCCTTCCATGCAATCAACGCAATTCACCTCCCGCCTTCACCCAGTTACTCACCGTATTGTGATTCACCCCTGTTTGTCGTTGAATTTCTCGCAGACTGATACCCTGCTGGTATAGGGATAAACAATGCTGCCTAACATCCGGAGGATAACCCCGCTGCACATACCGATCGACAAACTGTCGCCCGCAGTCCTGGCAGCGATAGCGCTGCTTAGTCTGATGATGACCATTTTTTGAAATCTGATGGCTCTGGCAACTGGGACAAGCCATCACTTGATTGGGCAAATCATCTTTTTGTAAGGCGGCCTGAAGATAGCGATCGCCGATGTGTGGATCGAGATAGCCATAGATGACATCCTTGAGTTCGGCATAGAGACCTGCACGCTGTGCTTGGGGTTTAGCGATCGCCAGCAGCATGAGGTGATTACAAATGCTGCCACTGACCTCCACCAAAAGCCGACTTTTTTCCTCTGAAAGCTGTGGATTACGTAAGCGGTAGAAAGCTGAGTGCTGCTGAAGCGATCGAGCTTCATTCTCTTGGAACTTCGCTTGACTGAGCAACGCCTGAATCGCTGGAAGTTGATACTGCAAAATCACACAACGAGGAATCGGCTCCTCCAAGTAGACCGCCCAAAGCTCCACAAAATCATCAACAATCGATCGCAACGATCGTCGCAAGTCTGTGGCTAGAAACATAGCATCGATCGCTTGCGCTTGTTGGATGTGAGTCAAAGCAAGCGCCCGAAAAATCTCTGCCTTATCGGGAAAAAATTGATAGATCGATCCCACTGCCGTCTCGGCTCGATCGGCAATCTGCTGAATCGTCGCCGCCGCAAACCCCACCTCCGCAAAGACCTCTGCAGCAGCCACCAAAATTCGCTCAACTCTTTGCTTCCCCCGTTCTTGACGCGGTTGGCGACGGGTAGAGGCACTTGAAGATGAAGCACTTGACAAAGACGAGGATTTATTCATAAATTAAGAGAAGTTCAGTCTTCATACGCTCCATCTATTATGCTGAAATCTGCCGCAACAATGCCAGGACCCGTTGGATTGCCAGTGTTGGGAAATTTGCTGGAGGTAATCCGGCAGGACGAATTGTTTTATTTTGAGATGCAGAAGCGCTACGGCAATATTTTTAAAGTCTACTTGCCCATGTATGGACCGATCGCATGTTTGATCGGTCCGGATGCAAATCGTCTCGTATTGAAAGACGCCGCTGGCAAGCTTTCCTCCCGATCAGGCAATAAAACATTGTCTTCGATTCTAGGTCCTGATTTTGTTTTAATGCAAGACGGCGACGCCCATCGAAGTCAGCGTAAAATGTTGCTGCCGATCTTTCATCACCAAGCGATCGCAAGTTACTTTGATCTCATTCAAACAGTAGTCGATGAGAGCCTTACACAATGGGCAACAGGCGAATATTTTGATCTCAATCCTGCAGTGCGTAAACTAACATTAACGATCGTCGTCAAAACCGTTCTTGGCAGTAGCAAAACAGAAGAAGTAGATCAAGTCTGCGAATGGTTTAATATCTTAATCGATAGTCTGTACGGCATTGTCAAATGGGATGTGCCCTTTACATTGCATGGCAAAGGCCAAGCGGCTCGACGCAAAATCGAAGCCTATGCGCGGCAACTCATTCAAGAACGTCAGCCGATTGCTAATCCTGACACCGATGTGGATCAACCTTCCACAGATTTAATCAGTCTTTTAATGGCAATTCAGGATGAATCTGGACAACCTTATTTTACGGAAACGCAACTCGTGAATCAAGTCACGGGATTTCTGTTTGCGGGACATGAGACGACAGCAACATTAATCAATTGGTTGATTTTTGAATTGAGCGATCGGGCTGAATGGCGAGAAAGACTGCTCAGTGAATTAGAGCAAGTGACAGATGGGCAACCACTACAGGTTTCACACCTACGCCAACTCAATCAAATGTCGAATGTCCTCAAAGAAGGGGAACGGCTCTATCCACCCGCACAGGGTATTTGTCGAGGCGTTGTAGAAGACATTGAATATGGTGGCTACCGAATTCCATCGGGATGGTCGGTTTTACTTTTAAGCAACCTAACCCATCGGATGCCAGAAATCTTTGCAAATCCCGATCGCTTTGATCCCGATCGCTTTGCCACACCGCGTGAGGAAGATAAACAGCATTCATTTTCCTTAATTGGATTTGGAGGGGGTGCGCATAGTTGCTTAGGCATCGAGTTTGCCCGAATGGAAATGATGATTATTCTAGCGACGCTACTCCGCCAATATGATTGGGAAATCACCCCGACCAGCACAGAGTTAAGTCCTGTCCTTTGCCCCTACGCACAGCAGAAAAGATTAAAAGTAAGATTACTAAAGCGATCGACTATTCCAACGTCATCCCAAATCAAGTCATGATTACACCCCATCAAGCCCGCTAACCCTCAACTCTGGGAAGACCAGAAACTAAATCCGGCTCCCCCAGAATATAGCCCTTCGGGCATCTAAGAAAGGGGGCTGGGGGGCCGATCGTCAGAATTTGCGATATTCGTGACTGGATTTAGTATTAATTAATTAATTGGCTCCTTCAAGATCTTTTCCATCTTTGCTTTTTCCTCACGACCAACCTTCGTCCTCTCCTGAAGATCCCAGCCCAAGCTCTCTTGAACAAAGGTTTGCCATTCCGCACTTAACGTCGGTGCAGCATTCACATTGACCACTTCAGTCAATGTATCTAACCAGATGCCGCGCTCCGCTAGGAGTTTCACCCGATCGCGAGAAGGCATTGGAGCCTGACTCAAACCAGTCGGCATGGCCACCCGCTGCACCCAAAAACTAACCTTTTGAGGATTAGCCTTAATACAATTCGCCCTAATTTGAACCTCATAATTTTTCCCAACCTCCAACTGGTAGTCCGCTGGAAGTGAGATCGACATGATCTTCGCCTTCGCTGGAAGAGGCACTCTGCGCTCAACAAAAGGTTTCCCCTTGGTATCTTCCCGAATCTCCAATTGCAGCCCAAAGTCATTTTTCTTGTCATTGGGGCGCTTATCTTCTGAACCATAGGGCACATATACCCAGATCAACGGGCGCTCTTGGAGGGTTTGGCCCCAGATGTCGAAAGCTCTTCCATTGGGTAAGCTGGGCATTAAAACCGTCAAGGGAACTGCCGCATCAGGACAATTATCCTTACTGCCTCCAGGGGAGCGCTCTCCAGGATAAGGTCGTTTGGACAGGGGCGCAATAAACTTCAGCACACCTTTATTCGTGACGTTATCCATAGATTGAGACTCTTCCGGCAAAACGGATGACTCTGTCCGGCCTGGGGAAATGAGCGTATTTTGCAACAGAACTGTCAACGCGAACAGCATTGGGGAAAATTTAACTAAGGATTGAGGTTTCATAGTAGGGGGCTTAAGTAAGATGAATCACTGACGATCGGAAAAAAGTACATTCGATGCAGACGTCAAACCTGCCGAGGCGATCGACGCCATAAGTAACGGCACCAACGGAATCCAAGCCGTAAATTGAAAGAAGGCAACCACCGTTCCGCCGTATATCAATATCCATATCCCGTTTAGCAAAAGAATATGCAATTTGTAATTATTTCCTAATCTAATAATCACAGCCCCACCGATCGCCGCCGCCAAAATCATCCCAATCGCCCAGCCCTCCTCAGGAATCCAAATCGCCGATCGCTCACCCTGCAAGAGACTGACGAGATAGCTCACCTTCTCCGCCTGAATCCAAATCCCTGCCGTCTTACCTTCTAGGTCCTTAGCAGTTGCATGGGATAGCATTTTAACCAGTGGAATCGGGTGAAAATCAGTACCAGATGGACGAGTCGTCCCAATCAGCACAATCCGATTGCTTAAATCGAGCTTCCCACCCCGTTCTTGAAGAAAATCACTCATGGATATGGTGGGGATTTTTGAATTGCGATAGTTGATCATCACATGATCAAATTCACCAGGAGACAGACTAGACCGATCGTTAGCCCGATAGTAGGCACCGGGCCGATCGCTGCCATTCATGACGGGTAGACGTTTGAGTAATTCATCCGGTTTTTGTCCTAGATATTGCGCCGCTAAAGTCATCGATAGAGAAAGCTGACTTTGACAAGGAGATCCCTCAAAAAGCGGTAATGTCAGTAAATTTCGCCGAATACTACCGTCCGGCGGATCCTGAGCCAAATCTGCAAAACCAATATTCTGTTCCAAACCCTGAGGAGGCTTAAATCCAGGACTATTGGGAAGAGCATTGCTACAGAGTCCGACGACATTCTTCATTTGTTGCATCGATCGGACCAGCTTAGGATCAACGCCCTGCGGATTTCGCTGTAAATCAACCCCGATTACCTTAGCCTTTGATTCATTCAGTTTCGTCAACAACGCAACCAGATTCGCATCCGTTAGGGACAGATCACTTTTGGCATCCTTATACACCTGCGCATCGGCATCATCGATCGTCACCACCAGCAATCGCTCATCCACGGGATCAAGCTTAAAAATCGATCGCACCTGCATCACATGGTCGTACGCCTTCAATTCAAACGCCTGCAGCCAGCCCTGCGATCGAATCCCGCAAACACCCGCACCCACACTCAACGCGATCGCCCCTGCCACAGACCATTGACGAATCGCCAACGCCAAAGGACTCAGCGGAACTTTATGAGTCGGCTGCTGCAAAATGGCCCAAGTCGGGGGAGACTCCGCTAAGTTCTGAAAAATCAGCGGCAACCAGCTCGCACAGGGAAAGACTCCAATGCTATTGGTTTCTAGACTCAGGGCACTTTGAGGAGTGGAAGCGAGTTCTCCACTGGTTTCCAAGGTTCGCAGGCGTTCTCGGGCATTGCGCACCGCTAAGTACATGGTTTCCCCTTGAGAAAACGAGGCTAGAAAATATTGCAAAAACATCTGCGCCACTCGATCGGGCACAGGTTCCCGCATGAAAATAGTTTGGGGAATTTGCACATCGGCCAAATCCCAGGCCAATCCAAAGCCATCACAGGAATTAAAAATCCCCAAACTCAACCCCCGATCGACCGCCCGTTTCAGGGGATATTTCAAATCTGCAATGCTCAACCGATCGCTTTGATTGATATACAAATAGCCCTTTTCCTGCTGGGTTTCACTATGACCCGCAAAAAACAAAATATCCCAAGATTGCTCCCAAAGCTGATCCGCCAAGTCCTGTCGCTGCGGCTCCACTAAAAATAAAACTTCTGCATTGGGCAAAGATTCTAGCAAGGCCCGATCGCGATCAACATTAATGCCTCGACTATCGCCCAAGATTGCCAAAATCCGCACCTTAGCAATACTTTGATATTTACCATTCGACTCCCGCCGTTGAAACGTCGGCGTCGCGATCGAAATTTCTGCTTTTTTATAGCGATCGAACAGTTCCCACAGTGACCAAGGCAATTGCTGCAACACCAAATGATCCACCTGAATCACAAAGCGCACATGGTCATCCCGTCTCACCTCATTCAGCAACAAGTCTCGCACGGGTAAAAACGACTCCGATCGTAGCCATTGATTAAATCGAGTCATCAAGGCATCCGACTTCTGCTGACAGTCCTGCAAGGGAGACGCGCGACGAACCGCTGTCCCTGCTGCAAAAAGCCGCATTTGCAATCCCAAGTTTGAATAGGCCGTTTTCCAATCTTGATAGTATTGTTCAAGTTGTTGATCCGGCGGCAACGTTCCGATGGCTTCAAAATCCGTCAATCCATTCTCAGTTGCGATCGACACCGTAAACACAAACTCTCGATTAAAGTCACCTCCCGTCGATTTCAGAACCACTAACTTCGACATACACCCTAACTCCAAAATTTAGATACTCAAACCCTGACGTTCAAATCCACATCCAACACAAACCGCTAAAACAAACCGCTAAATCACAAACGTCTCACGCATCACAAACCCCTTCCATTCCAGCACCACCGCAAATTCCTCACCACTCACCCCACCAAATTCAAACTCCAAAAGCTCTTCTGTATCGATCGTCTCCGCAGGCAAAAAGACCGTCCCATCACGATCCACGATCTGAACCTTCAGTCCCTTGGGCAATTGCACTTGAGGCAACACCGGATACAAGCCCAATTCGATCGCCGAAGACGCTTCATCCGCAGTTCCTTCGCCTGCCAGCAATGATTTCACACCCATCACCAATGTCACCTGACAGACTTCCGACGCCTGATCCCAATTTCCAAAGGAAATCTCCTTGCCTCGTCGGACAATGGTAATTTGTGAAGACTGTTGGGATGGCTCGATCGTCGCCTGCCGATTCCGAAACGCATAGGCTGGGGTCAATCCCGTCAAACTATCCAACGCTTGCCAGCCCTCTTCGATCTGATCTTGCAGCCATCGACCTAAGACCGTCGTTCCCTGCATAACCTGCTGAGCAGTTGTGATAGCTGTCTGTAGAACGTTGGAGGAAGCAGGCGTTTCAGCAGGAGATTCAGCCGTTCTCAAGGCATATAAATGATCAAACAAATCTTCAAAAACTTGCAGTTGATCCAGCGCTACCACTTCCTGCTCCACAACAGGCAAAAAGCCCAATATCTCCGCCATTTGATTCGCTTCATCCAACTGCACAAACACGTAGCCACAGCGATCGTCCCAAGCATCCGGCGGCACGTAACAGGATTGCTGTTGCCAATTGTCTTGCTCCAAATCCACCGGACCCACGATCGATCGACATTCCAGTCGCCCCACATCCGTCACCAAATCCGCCGTATCCACCCCCAACTTCGCCAACGAACTCCAACTATCTCCCTTCGTGAGATCCGTCGGCACAGCCATCAAGCTCAAATACTCATTCACGACCCACACCGCCAACGTATTCTGCCGGACCTGTTGAGCTTGGGTTCCGGCCAGATTTTTGCAGTGTAATTCCGCCTGATCGATCGCCGCCCGCGTGATGGGGAACGGAATAGAACGTTTATCTACAGCTAATGTATCGATACTCATAGGGGTGCTCTGTACTAATGTGAGTGACGGTCCAATTGAACTTGAACGACTGATACCGACAACAACCTATACTCAGTACTCCATCGGTTTTATTCAAATTCAGGTTTTTAGAGTGTAACGCTAGTCGCTTCCAGGATTAAATGCCCTTGAGAACTAATGTCGGCTGTTACTCACCTATTCCTTGATCTTCTAAAAACTTACGCAAACGCGGCAAACATTTGCGCCCATGGAACGCAGATAACCCCGGAATCGTGGACCGATACTCGACTGCCAACTGGGACCAACTGCTCTCATCAGACAGTGGCGGGCGACGCAGGCTGATAGATTGCACATTAATATCAGGCCGATTGAGCATATGCACCGATCGCAATTCCCCCGTCTTATCTTCCGTAACCCAATCCCTCAGAGCATCCAGCAATGAGTATTCCGGAACCTCTGGAGCGGGAATATTAGCGATCGGATCGAGTCCTTCTTCAGGACTTGCGGGCATGTAAACTCTTTTTTTCGCTTCTTCGGAGGCTTCTTGTTTCAAAGCAAAGAGTCGCCACTTCAGATGATTATTTAACCAAGTCTTAACCAAAGCTTTTTCAGGGTCATAGAGATCACAGAGTCGCCGACAGAGGAAAGCGTAGGTATCTTGCAGGGCATCCCCATAGTAGGGAGAATTCTCTTTCCACAGGACTTTCGACAACTCTCGAATCATCAGGGTGAGTTTGCGTTGACGCATCGGACTTCCGGGCGGCTCCTGACAAATTTCGATGGCAAGCTGCTCTAAACTAACCTTGGGCGGTTCCATATTTCAACTCAAACCCTGACTAAAAAGTAGATCAAAACAAACCGCATCTCATCTTTAAGTTTGGACAAGGTTTTAATTAGTATGCCGTATATTTACCGAGATTAAAATAGGTGAAAGAAGGCTGTTTTTCTCTTTTAAAGTTATTAATTGAATGATTAGCGTAATTCGATTGCTAAAACTCTATGGCTAAATCTCTAGCTAAATCCCTTCATCAAAATGCGATCGCAACAGTTCATGCAAAAACCGATAGCGACCGCCCACCTGCTGTAAAAGCCCAAGATTATGGCAATATTCCAAAAATTTCGCATAATTCCAGGGAATCT
>JAAFJU010000326.1 GCA_013298165.1 Synechococcales cyanobacterium bin31.maxbin.ball.101
CACAGAACCCGTCTCACTTTGAATCTGCAAGACGATCTGTTCGATTTCCTTCGAGGCTTTAGCGGCCCGATCGGCCAGTTGTCGGACCTCATCGGCCACGATCGCAAATCCACGACCCGCTTCTCCAGCCCGCGCCGCCTCAATACTGGCGTTCAAGGCCAGCAAGTTGGTTCGGGAGGCAATCTGCGAAATCAACGCAACGATCTTGGAAATCTCTTGGGAAGATTCGGCCAGACGCTTCACTTTTCGAGTGGTTTCTGCCACCGTTTCGCGAATCTCCAGAATCCCGGCCACGGTGCGTTCCACCGCTTCCCCGCCCTTCTGAGCGGTGGCAGTCGCCTGTTGAGCCACTTCCTCCGCCTCGCGGGCGCTGTCTGCCACACGATGGATGGACTCGGTCATCATCTGCACCGAGTTCAAGGTGACAGCCAATTCTTCCGCTTGACGCAAAGCATCTGAGGACAGGCCACGGGCAAACATTTCGTTCTCGGTGGAGCCTTTACTTACCTGACGAGTGGCGAGTTTCACCTGTTGGACAATTTCTCGGAGGTTTTGAATGGTCAAGTTGAAGGAATCCGCAACGGCTCCCAGCACGTCAGCGGTGACTTCGGCCTGCACCGTCAAGTCACCTCGGGCTGCGCCTTCCACATCGTCCAGAAGACGAATCACCTGGCGCTGCAGGTCTTCTTTCGCCTGCTCTTGCTCTTCCGCTTTACGCTGCGCCTCACTGGTGGTGGCCAGGATGACGCGAGCCATTTGGTTAAATCCAGCGGACAACTCGCCCAGTTCGTCTTCGGCATAAACCGTCGATCGGACGTTCAAATTCCCGCCACAGACCGCATCAAATTGTTTTTTCAAGTCGGCGGTCGATCGTTTCATCTGACGAGCTGCCAGTTGACCGACCCCGTAGGCGGCACCGCCGCCGCCGATCATCCCCGCTAGCGCCATCCAGACGCTGTTGCCTCGAAGACGGCCCACGACTTTTTCCTGGACCTCTTTTTCAGCGGGGGTGCTAGCCCCCATGTTTGCCGCATTGGCGGTCAAAAAGCTCACCACACCGACCGCCAAGGCAGAGGCCATCCCGGCGGCTAAGGCCACCATCAACTGCTTCCCAGCAAACGGGGCATTTTCCAAGGGAGCGAGGGGACCTTGCTCCACCGTGGGCGTATTGTCTACGCGCTGCGGCTCCATTTGGGTAAAGGTCGGCAGGGTTTCATTAGCACCGCCTGAGATGCTGAACAGGTCGTCGTCAGGGATCGAACTGGGGGTAAAACCAGAGTCCAGACGATCGCTCGTCCGATCGTTCATCGCATTGGCCGCAAAACCCGCCGCACCGATCGCCGCCGCGCCGCCTGCCATCGCAAACGATCCCCCGACAGAAGGGCTGGTAAATCCAGCCGAATCTTCTGACATATCGAAGTCCGCCAAATTCCCCAAGTCATCGAATTCATCGAAATCATCAATGAAGTCCATGGCATTACCCCGATTCGAGGTCCCAGCAGGGGCTTCAGGAGGAGCAGTGAAGGCATTGGCGGACGAGGATGGAGCTGGAGAAGCGGCCATAAAATCGGGCATTCCATCCATTCCAAAGTCATTTCCAGACATGAACATCGTGTCTTCAACGGGTTCATCCCCGCCCCATCGATCGTTTGTTTCCTGGAAAGGCGCATTGCTAACGGGGAACGCGGGAGGAATCCCCTGGCTGACATTTGAATTCGGACCTTGGGAAGAAGTGTCTTCACCCCGATCGAGCGTCAATTCATCCGCTAGTCCACCTGAACCCGAACCCGCATCTGCGGCAAAGACATCATTGAAGTCACTGAAGACATCCGCATCTTGATCCCCACCTTGCCAGGAGAGGTCCATAAACCCATCATCCCCACCAAAAGGACTTTCCGCAGGTGCAGAAGCAGGCAACCCCCCAAAGGAGGCAAAGGGATCAACACCAAACTCTGCAGCCTGGGACGAGGCCGTCTCATCGGCTACACCGAGATCATCCATGATGCTGGTCATCGCAGGGGGCGTTGTGGGCGGGATCGGTGGAGTCTCAGCACCAAAACCAGAAGGACCTGAAGGTTGAATAGACGAATCTACTGTGAATCCTGCTGAATTGTCGTCTTCAAAATCCATATCAGCCAGCATGAAGGAATCCAGATCATCTCCATTCTGCCAAGCTGTGCCATACTCCATCGCTCCGTTCAACGAACCCGTCTCGGGATCACTCCCAATTCCGCCCACTGACATTTCTTCGGCAGACTGTTTTGCATAGGTCAAGCCGCTATTGGCGTAGTCCACAAATTCAGCGTCTTGGGTTAAGTCTAGGACCGTCTGATACTGCTCTTGGGCGACATCGTATCGCTGTAGACCATAGCAGTAGATATGTCCCCGCAACAGTCGCGCACTGGGATCTTGGGGGTGATCGCCGACTAAGCGATCGACGACCTCCGCCGCCTCCTCATAGCGCCCCTGCATATAGGCTTTCTCAGCCTGTTGGTATTCCTGTGCAAAATCAGTGCTGCGGGCCATGGTCCTCCTCCTGTGTTGAATGC
>JAAFJU010000210.1 GCA_013298165.1 Synechococcales cyanobacterium bin31.maxbin.ball.101
ACATGCCCATCCCCCTAAAAAAAGCAGGCATCACAGACAACGCCTGCGTCTGCGACGACATGACCACCTGGCCCAACAGCGACACCCTAGCCCCCCACAACCCCATCAACACCAACGATCGCCTCCTCCAGCTCCGCCACCACCTCACCCCCACCACGTAAGGGCGCGCCTCCCGCGCCCTCCAGATCTCACAGTCTCACGACTATCCCACCCCAAGTCTCACCCCTCGCCTCATCTAAGACCCTACATCATAAGACCCTACATCTAAGCCCCCACCCCAGCCTCTCGCTTCCGAGGCACCTCAAACGACCAAAAATCCTTCGCCATCAGCGTATTCGGAAAAATCGATCGAGCCTCCGCCAACAGATCCTTCCACTCCGTCCCCCCATTCCCCGGCGCATACCTCGGACTAAAATGCGTCATTAACAGCGTCTCCACCCCCGCCAAAAGCGCCGTCTGCGCCGCCATCGTAGACGTCGAATGCTGCCGCGCAAACGCCAACTCCGCATCCCCATGCGAATACGTCGCCTCATGGATCAACACATCCGCCCCCCGCGCCAGCTCCACCGCCCGATCGCAAAACACCGTATCCGTACAATAAACAACACTCCGCCCCTTCTCCGCCGGACCCACAAAATCCCGCCCCTCAAACACCCGACCATCCTCAAGCACCACCCGCTCCCCCCGCTTCAACTTCCCATAAATCGGCCCAAACGGAATCCCCAGCGACTCCGCCATCTTCACATCAAACACCCCATCCCGATCGCGCTCCGTCACCCGAAACCCATGCGCCGTCACCCGATGTTTCAACAGCGCACAATCCACCCGAAACTCCCCATCATCCACCACCAGCCCCGGCCTCACCACATGTACCCGCACCGGGTACGACAAATGCGTCTGCGAAAACTTCCGCGCCGCCGCCAAATAATCCCCCAACTCCGGCGGCCCATAAATATCAATCTCCGACACCGCCCCCGCCAGCCCACAACTCGCCAACAACCCCATCAGACCAAAAATATGGTCCCCATGCATATGCGTAATAAAAATCCGACGAATCTGACTCGATCGCAACTCACTCCGTAAAAACTGATGCTGCGTCCCCTCCCCACAATCAAACAACCACACCTCCGATCGCTGCGGCAACCTTAGCGCCACACTCGACACATTCCGCGATCGCGTCGGCACCCCAGAACTCGTCCCCAAAAAAGTAATCTCCATCACCAACCACCTAAAAAATCAAACCCTGCAAAAACACACCAGCAAAACCACTATAAGTCCCCATCACAAAACCACCCCAAAAATCAATCTTCTATGTAGATTCCCTAAACCCCCGAAACAACATGAAACAAAAACCCAAAAATTCGTCTATCCTAGCAACGAGCAAAACCAACATTTAAACTTTAAAACTAAAAATCATCCGGATTCTCACCTAACCCAAGCGCCTAAAACAAAAACGCGCCCACCATCACCCTCAACGCCCTCACCCCCACCACCCATGCTTCTCAAAACCGCAGCCCTCACCGCAACCCTCACCCTCCTTAGCCTCTTCACCCCCAAAAACGCCCTCGCCGCCAGCCTAGAACTTCGCGTCGCCATCGAAGAAAACGTGTCTCAAGTTCGCATCGGCAGCTCCGTCAACGCCACCATCACCAACGCCACAACCAACCAACCCCTCGGCGAAATCCAAGGCATGAACGGCTTCACCGCCACCACAGGCGGACAAGGCATCCAACTCGATCGCTACAGCGCCAACAGCATCGCCATCACCCCCAAAGACCCTAATGGCGTCGTCTGGATCGGCGATCGGTGGTACCGAGGCCGCACCATCCTCCGCCCCAGCAGCAGCGGACTCACCGCCATCAACCACGTAGACCTCGAACACTACCTCTACAGCGTCCTCGGCGGCGAAATGAACGGCAACTGGCCCCAAGAAGCCCTCAAAGCCCAAGCCGTCGCCGCAAGATCCTACGCCCTCTTCCGCCGCAACCGCGACGGCAACAGCAGCTTCGACCTCTGCGACACCGCCCGCTGCCAAGTCTATCGCGGCGTCCAAGACGAATCCACCGGAACCCAAACCGCCGTCAACGCCACCTCAGGCCAAGTCCTCACCCACAACGGCACCATCATCGAAGCCCTCTTCCACTCCAGCAGCGGCGGCCACACCGAAAACGTCGAAGACGTCTGGAGCACAAAAGTCCCCTACCTCCGCGCCGTCCCCGACTACGACCAAGCCGCACCCGTCTACAGTTGGACCAAAACCATCAGCCGCACCGAACTCGGCAACCTCGTCGGACTAGGACCCATCACCGCCGTCACCCCGATCGGCAACCCCACCGCAGGCGGCAGCTATCGCAAACTCCAATTCATCAGTAGCAACGGCAGCAAAACCGTCAGCACCGAAACCCTCCGCGACACCCTAAACCTCCGCAGCTCCAAAATCACCATCATCCCCCAGACCACCAACACCAAAGCCAACACCAAAACCCAAATCCCCGACACCTTCATCATCCAAGGCAAAGGCTTCGGCCACGGACTCGGCATGAGCCAATACGGAGCCAAAGGCATGGCCGAACAAGGCGTCAACTACCAACAAATCGTCCTCCACTTCTTCAAAAACACCAAACTAGCCAAAATCGACCCCCGCTAAACCGCTCAAAACAACCTTGTCACCCACCCCACAAAACGATATCCTCAGCCATGGCCAAATAAAACAAACCCCTTGAACACCCCGATCGCCCACCTCCTAATCACCCACGGAAGCCGCAACCCTACATCCGCCGCTTCCGCACAATCCCTCCTGCAAAAAATTCAGCCTCATCTCCCCCAAGCCCAACTCTTCCACGCCCAACTCGAAGGCACAGAATCCCCCCTCCACCAGCAGATTCTAGAAATAGCCCACCACCTCCAGACCCAAAACATCCACCACCTCACCATCCTCCCCCTCTTCCTAATCCCCGGCATCCACATCCTCCAAGACCTCCCCCAAGAACAAACCCTCCTCCACCCCCTCCTCCCCAAAACCTTCCACCTCCACCCCCTCCCTCCCCTATACCACCACCTCCCCCACCACCCAAACCTCTTCCCCCCCCTCATCAGTACGGGCGCGCCTCCCGCGCCCTCTTCCCCCGAAATTCCCGCGCCTCCCGCGCCCTCCTCCCCCCTAAAAATCCTCCTAACCCACGGCAGCAAAACCCCCAACAGCGATCGCCCCATCCACCAGCTCGCCCAAATCCACAACGCCCTCCCCGCCTACTACACCACCGAACCCTCCCTCCAAACCCTCCTCACCCAACACCAAAACCACCCCCACATCCACATCCTCCAGCACTTCCTCTTCCCCGGCACCATCACCCAAAAACTCCAAACCCTCATCCAACAGCACCAAACCCAAAAACCCCACCAAATCATCACCCAAACCCCCACCCTAGACCAACTCCCCACCTTCCCCAGCCTCCTCGCCCAGATCCTCACCTCCAGCCATGACTAACCCCCCCGCACCCAAAACCCCCGGCACCATCTACCTCCTCGGAGCCGGACCCGGCGACCCCGGACTCCTCACCCTCAAAGGCAAACAGCTCCTCGAAACCGCCGACTGCGTCATCTACGACGCCCTAGTCAGCCCCCCCATCCTCGCCATGATCAACCCCACCGCCGAAAAAATCCACGCCGGAAAACGCAAAGGCCAACACTCCCTAAAACAAGAAGACACCACCCAACTCCTCATCCAAAAAGCCCACCAACACCAACACATCGTCCGCCTCAAAGGCGGCGACCCCTTCATCTTCGGACGCGGCGGCGAAGAACTCCAAGACCTCACCCAAGCAGGCATCCCCGTCCAAATCATCCCCGGCATCACCTCTGGCATCGCCGCCCCCGCCTACGCAGGCATCCCCCTCACCCACCGCAACTACAGCTCCAGCGTCACCTTCGTCACCGGACACGAGAGCAGCGAAAAATACCGCCCAGCCATCAACTGGACCGCGATCGCCCAAAGCGCCGAAACCATCGTCATCTACATGGGCATCCACAACCTCCCCCACATCCTCCCCCAACTCCAAAGCGCCGGACTCCCGCCCACCACCCCGATCGCCCTCATCCGCTGGGGCACCACCCCCGACCAAACCCAACTCATCGGCACTCTCAGCACCATCCTCCACCAAATCGAAAGCACCGGATTCACCGCCCCCGCCATCGTCGTCATCGGCACGATCGTCAACTTCCCCCAAGACCTAAAAGCCCTAGGAAATCAACCCCAATCCTTCTCTTAATTTCTATTCCGTCAAATACCGCATCGCATCCGCCACAGCCCCCGCCACCACATAGGGCGAACTCCGATAAAACTCACTCCAAGCCACCCCCTTAAACTCATCATACCGATCGCCCCGCTCCGGATTCCGCTTCAACCAAGCCAACCGGACCCCATGGCCGATCAAAATATCCAACACCACATACTCCTCAATCCGAAACTCCGGATTTCGCTCCACGATCGCCGCCAACTCCATCAGCGCCTCCACATTCGCCGATCGATACTCCGGAGCCTGAATCTTATTGAGTAAATGCTCCACCTGCAACGCAAACGTCGCCTCCCCCCGCGTCATCTCACTCAAAATCAACTCACTCTCCAAACGATTGCGCCGCTCCAACTTATCCCCAATCACCAAGCCCTTACAGCGCTCCAACACCAACCACACCCGCTCATAAAACTCATCACCCACCGCACCACTCACTCCCTTCACCTGCCGCACCCGCAACCAATCCTCCGCCTCAGTCTCCGCCTCAACCACAGGCTCCGCCTCCGCCACAACCCAATCCACCAACGATCCACCCACCTTCAAATGCAGCGACTCCTGCGATCGCAACACCTCATACCCCGACTCATACCCCTCCAACGTCCCCCGCAACCGCTCATAGATCTCATAGGGACTCAACCCCATCAACATCTCATACGCCTCATCCTGCGTCACCCCACTTGACCGGGCCAACTCACTCGTCAAAAGCAAGATCAAATATCCCACCCGCACCGTCAACAAATTCTTAAACAAACTCGGATCAGACTTAATCAGCAAATTAACATAAATCAAAATCTCCTGACTCAACACCCGATCGCGAATATCCTCACGACAAAAATGGCGAATCTTCTCCAACAACTCCGGCAACGGCAACGGATCCCGAATCAACGAATCCTCACTATACGCCCGACCCACCGCAATCCGCTTCTGCCGCACCAAAATATCCACCACCGCATCCGCCAAATTTGCATCCACCTTATCCAGTAGACCCGCCGCCCTGCGCACAATTCCCCAATAGGGCTGACCATTCTCATCCCCGCGCCTTGCCTTGTTGTAAATTTCCTCAATCAAGCGTCCCACCATCACAGGCTGATCCGTTCCAATTCCCGTATCAAAAACCAATCCCTTCAGCCGCACCAATCCCGCCAAAATCTCAATCTGCTCATACAAATTTTGTGATGCCTTCAGCATTCGCACCAACGTAGACGGAATCATCTCTCGCTCCAATCGCAACTCTTGAAACTGCGTGAGTGGTTTAGTATTCATCGCCTTGAAGTTCAAAAACTGCATTAAGTGATTCAAATCTAAGAACTTAAGCGTTTCCAACTCCGGCAAAAAGTCCAACCGATCGCGCCCCGCCGTCAACATCAACTGACTCAACGGACCCACCTTCACAGGCACATCCCCACAGAGACCATCCTGCAACTCCTGCACCAACCCCAACACCGCATCCTCACCCCGATCGAGCATCTCATGGGTAATCAACAGCGTCATCACCGGACGCCCCAACTGCCGCCAATGGCGATGAATATAAGCCAACTCCCCCTTAATACTCGACACCAAAAAATGGTAATCCAACGTCAAATAAAACTTCTGCTCATCCAAAAACGCAGGCAAAAACACCATCGATCGGTCCCGCACCCGAAACACCTTCGAAGTCGTCAAACTCCGCATCAACCGCATCGGACGCCCCGACAACCCCAACTTCTCATTTTGGCCCAATCTCGTATAAGCCAACGCCAAATCCCGCGCCGGACGCACCTGAATCGGCTCCACCTGACTCACCGTCTGCGTCGCAATATTATAAGCCGCCAACCGCAACTGCAACGGCTCATCCTCCGCCAACAGCGCCACCTGCACCGTCGCCCGCCGCACATACCCCACCCGCCGATGCGCCCCCAAAGGATCCACATCCGCCACCAACAACAACCCCTCATTCAACATCCGCGCCAAATAATACAAACTCTGCGCCCACACCAGCGGCACATTCTCATTCGGCTCCCGCACCTGACTCTTCGGCACCGCCTTCTCCGCCTCGATCGCCCCCTCCGGCACAAAATACACCTCCGGCAGCAGCATCAACCCATCCCGCTCCACCGCCACCTCAGCCAACTTCTCCAAATAAAAATCCGTCTGCTTTTGATCCCCCCGAAACACCCCATCCAGCGCCAAATACGTAAAAAACAGCGGCCACTCGCACTCGATATCCTCAAACGCCTTCAACTCCGTCGGCTCATAATGCAACCGACTCGTATCCTCCACCACCGTCTGATGCCCATCTCGCAAAAACCGAATACAGCCATAATTCCCCTGCAACCGATCGACAATCTTCTGCC
>JAAFJU010000189.1 GCA_013298165.1 Synechococcales cyanobacterium bin31.maxbin.ball.101
CGAACAGGAAATTCGACTGACGATCGAACCGGGGAATCGCATTTGGGTTTTAGATAAGGAGAAGATGCGACAACTGCTGTATCACCTGATTTTCAGCGTAATTCAGGCTTCCAATGCAGGCAGTATTGTGCATCTCCATGCAGCCAATAAAGTGTCGGGCCTGCGACTCAATCTATGGGTGACACATCCCTGTTTAGAAGGGGCGGGATTTTCTCAAGGGGGCAGTTTCTTCGGTTCTGATGATGAGATCCATGAATCTAACGATCGATTGGGATTGATGTTAGCTTCCAGCCCAGTCGCTCTGCAGACGAGTCCCGAAGTGGGGATTCAAGCGTCGTTGGCGCTGAATTTAGGGTTCCTCCTGAGTCAGCAATTGGTGGAACTCCATGGCGGTGAAATCAGCGTTCAGGGCCATGCGCTCTCGGGATATCGCTACAGTGTTACGGTGCCTCGTCTGACGCTTTAGGGGGGCTAATGGTCAACGGAAGCGTGACCGTAAATCGGGTCTCCTGGGGGCGACTGGTGAAGGCGATCGTCCCTTGATGTTGTTCCACGATCGTGCGAATGATGCTGAGTCCGAGACCGTTGCCTTCCCCTTTGGCTTTTGTCGTGAAAAAGGGTTCAAAGATTTGAGCTTGAATGACTTCTGGGATGCCTTTACCGCTATCCGTAAAGGTGATTTCAACCTGTTGGTCGTTTTTTTGTTGGAGAGAAATCCTTAGCGTTCCTTGAAATTCCATAGCCTGAAGGGCATTGTTGATCAGATTGCTCCAGATTTGGTGTAACGCATCGGGAAATCCTCCAATTTTAGGGACGCTTTGGTAATCCCGAATCACTTCGACGCCATTGCGCATTTGACTGCGATAGAGGGTGAGAACGGTTTCTAAGCTTTCAACGAGGTCTGTCTCAACCGTTTCAGCGGGGTCTCCGACGTAGGCATAGCGCCGCAGGGCTTGGACGACGGTACTGGCCCGATCGACCGCCGAAAAGGTCATTTGATTGGCTCGGTAAAGTCCGGTGAAGCCGTAAATAATCCGGCAAATCTCCACGGCGTTGGGGGCTTGGAGGATGGATTGGTAGGGGGAGAGATCTTGGTGGATGCCGCTGTCGATCAGGAGGTCAGCAATATCCAAGGCGGGACTAATTTGATGGCTGTCGAGTTGTTGGATGAGTTGTCGTCTGGCGGTCCTGCGATCGCGGCTGGAGGACTGTAAGACCCAGGTGGTGCCATTGAGGGCGACTTGGATCATTTCCATTAGGGTGAATTGTTCGGGGATGGAGAGCTGACTCAGCAGTTCTGGAAGTGCCAGAAAGTCATGGTTGAGGAATTCATCCGTGGCACTGGCGGACGATCGAATCACACCTAGGGGCGTATTCATCTCATGGGCCATGGAGGCGACGAGTTGCCCGAGGACGGCCATTTTTTCTGAAATGACGAGATGGGTTTGGGCGAGGCGCAGTTGGTGGAGGGCATCGGAAAGCTGACTGTTTTGTCGTTCCAGTTGCTGTTGGAGCGATCGGAGGGTGAGGTGGGTGCGGACGCGGGCGAGCAGTTCTTCGGGGTGAAAGGGTTTGGTGATGTAGTCGAGACCGCCGATTTGGAAGGCTTTGACTTTATCTGCAATGCCATTAGCGGCGCTAATAAAAATAATCGGGATATGGGCGAGGTCCGGATCTTGCTGGAGGTATTCACAGACGCTGTAGCCATCGAGATCGGGCATCTGAATGTCTAATAAAATCAAGTCTGGCAAGGTGATTGCAGAACTTAATTCTAATGAGTTGGCTGAGCTGATGGCTGAACTGACATAGGCGATCGCTTCTAGTCCACCGCTAGCCACAGCCGTCTGGTAGCCTTGATTGTCTAGAATATTTTGAAGTAAGCGCTGGTCGGTCGGCGTATCATCGACAATTAGAATATTCAAGGTTGACATAGGGTTCGACTTGTAGCGTTCGACTGATAGCGTTCGGCTTATGGCGTTATTCTTCCCCGTCCTCTGCGATCCATCGGAATCCTAAACCAAACACAGCCACCCTGTCCAACGTCTCGACTCTCAGCTCCAATTTCGCCATCATGGGCCAGAATAATTTGCTGGCAGAGGTAGAGTCCCAGTCCCACTCCGGGCGATCGGCTATTGCGACTGCCTTGAGCATAGGCTTCAAACAGTGTTTCGCATTCTTCACTGGAGAGTCCGATGCCCGTATCAAGTACGGTACATTGCACGAAGTGATCTGCGGTGATGTGGGTCTTGATCGTGATGGTGAGACCCGGTGGATTGTGCTTCAGGGCATTGGTGATCAGGTTTTCAAAGACGCGGTGTAGATGAGCGGCATCGGCCCAGAGGGTGGGGGCTTGGTCTTGGCCTTCCAATACAATTTGACTGTTGCGGTCTTGAATTTGGGGTTGCAGGGTGGCGAGGACATCCTGGATCAGGTCGGCGATTGACACTTCGCTATAGTTCATGGAGACGCCCCGGACTTCGGTGGCGTGGGTTTCTAGGAGGAGGTCGATGAGGGCCAACTGTTTTTCACTCGATCGCAACAGTTGTTCAAGGATGGGGCGATCGACCTGAATCGGATCTCCGAGTTGTTTGAACCAGCGGCGCATCATCAGAAGACTGCCGATGATCGGCGTGCGGAGGTCATGGGAAATGGCGTGGAGAAATTCTTCTTTTTGTTGGCTAATGGTTTCGAGTTCTAAAATTTTGCTTTCAAGTGTTTCAGTGCGGGCGCGGACCTCGCCTTCGAGATGGCTATTCAGTTCGGCGAGGTGTTGGCTTTGTTGACTGAGGTGTTGGCTTTGGAGATAGCTTTGGATGGCTTCGATCACGGTGAGACTTAGCTCTTCCGATCGCCAGGGCTTGGGAATATAGCGATAGAGCCTTGCTTCCCGAATTGATCGGGCCACGGTTTCGAGGTCGGCTTGACCACTGATCATGATGGTGAGGGTTTGGGGCGATCGTTCGTGGAGACGACGCAACAATTCATCCCCGCGAATCCCTGGCATGATGTGGTCTGCGAGGACGAGGGCGATTTCCTGTTTATTTTCGAGTAATTCATCAAAAACGGCGATCGCTTCGGACGCTTGTTCAGCGGTTTCGATAATGCAGGAGCCGCCTAAGGCTCGAACGAGTTCAACTTTGAGGCTTGCGAGAACGAGAGGTTCATCATCAACGCAGAGAATGACGGGTTTGCTCATGCCAAAAGCCCAGAAAATGATCAACTATTGGAAGTAATACCTAGAAACTGTTCTTGTAAGCACAACATATTCTTAGATCTTACGTCAGTCGATCATCTTCTGAGCAATGAATGAGCAACCCGGTTATTTCGCTAAGAGCGATTGGGCAAAGGCGATCGCACTGTCGCGATCGGTGATTTTGCCTTCGGCCTTAGCGACTTGCAAAGCTGACAGTAACCGCCCGATCTGCGGACTGGGCGGCAGATTCAGGCTTTGCATCAGGTCTTGACCGGAGAGAATCGGCAAGGGATGCGCGACCACATCTTCTGGATCAAGAAATCGGTTCATTAAGGCCCGCAATGCAGTCATATCAGTGCCAGTGGCCAGAGCGGTAATGAAGAGCGCCGGGAAAACAGGTCCGACTTGTTGAAACAGATGATATTGGGCGCGCCGATCGTCGGGATTGGTCTGTAATAGGTCTTGTAGTTGAGGCAAACTCCGTAAGACCGTCAGCGCCGCGTGAATTTCCGATCGGCTGTATTTCAGTTCCCAGAGCTGGGTTTCAGCAAGATTGAGGTTATGCAGAATCGTCGCGCTGGGCAAGAGGCAGGTCAGCTTGGCGATGGTCAGCCAGCTTCTCAAACTCCCCGATGGTTCCATGGTTTTGTGGGTTGAATCCGGCTCTTTTTTGTGACCTTGCTTGGGTTGGGCACGAATATGTTGACTGATTAGGTCTCGGACTAACGGCCAATCCGATCGCAGTTCTAAAAACAGTTCATCTAACCGTTTTAGAGTATCCATGCTCTCGATGGAGGCATGTTCAAACCACTTCTTCAGCAACCCTGCATCCCAAGCCGCCCGAAGCTGAGCCGTCCCTTTGGCAGAGCTGAGAAGGTAATGAAACTCGGATTGCACCCGTTCGGCGGCGATCGTTTGGATCTCCGGAGCGAGTTGACGGGCGGCTTCTGCGGTGGCCGGATCCATGGTAAACCCAAGCTGCGCGGCCTGCCGAAAGGCTCGGAGTAAACGCAGAGGATCCTCTTCTAAATTGAGGGGACTGATCATCCGTACGATGCAGCGTTCTAGATCGAGGCAACCCTGCAGGGGATCGAAGAGTTCTAAGGTGTGGGGATTGTAGGCGATCGCATTCATGGTGAAGTCCCGTCGCCGCAGGTCTGACTCTAACGAAGGCCCCACTTGCTGGGCAAAATCTGCGGTGCCCTGTCGGAAGACGACCCTTGCAATCTGTCGCTCCGCATCCAACAGAACAAATCCAGCGCGGTAGTGACGGGCGATCGTTTCCGCCGTCTCCACTGCACCCTGAGGCATGACAAAATCTAGATCCAAATAGTCTGAATGTCGCTCTAAAAGCGCATCTCTAACACTTCCCCCGACCAAATGCGTTGCGGGCGGTAAAAATGCGATATCGAAGGGCCATGTCTGCGGCGAGAGAGCAGAAGACCCGAGAGTATGTTCCTGTAAGACTGTTACGCGCTGTGCCAAAGCTACTGTGCCCTTCTGAAAACTATAATGAGGAGACCCGGATGAAGAGGCCCTATGAAAAGAGACTCTTTTGAGGGAGCGATCGAATTCGCCTGAGTTAGAGTATCAAAAAAGAACCCTAAAGAACTCTAGGACGGCCATGTCCGGGTAAATTTCCCGGTCCCATGCCCCCAATTTCGAGAGCCTCATTCAATTTAACGCCCCCTTGTTCGCAGCTTCTTGAATCCCTTATCACTCTTAACAACTGATTAATCACCTCAGCAGGAGAAAAGCGCTATGTGTGTTTGTATTCACTGCCACTACGTCGATCGGTGCCTCACCTACCATGCCGTCGAAACCCAGCACGAGCAAAAACACCTCACCGAACGTCCGGATTTTGAGCCTGTGGAGCCGAGCATTAATGTCAACATTCGCGAACAATCGGACTTCATTGAGGTGGAATGGGATGTGGTGGGCTGTTTAAGCTTTTCAGAGGAAAAAGGAAAATGGGCGGCGCTGCGTCCTGGAGAGTTGATCCCGACCTGAGGCGCTTTTTAAAATCTTGCTTCAGACAAAATTCATGAATTTTCGTTGAGAAGTCACAAATAAATCTGCAAAAACACGCATGTTTTTGGGCATATTGACTTGTAGGATTACCTACTTGCGATGGATTGACTAATTATTATGCGTCGTCACATTTTTATTTCTCAGCGTGCGTTCCCCACTCTTCTAGCGCTCTCTCTGGCTACGGTTTTAGCTTCTGGCGTTTCTTCGGTATCGGCCCAGTCTTCCAGTGAAGCGCCCAGTGCGGCTGCACAGCAAGCCGCCAGCGTCAATGCGGCCAAGGATTATGTTAAATCCGCTCAGGATAACTTTAAAAACCGTCAATATCGCGAGGCGATCGGTCTCTACAATCAAGCCCTCCTGCGATACCCCAGCTATGAAGATGCCTACTATGGCCGTGCGATGGCCAAGGTGGAATTGGGCGATCGCGTAGGGGCGATCGGTGACTTGAACGAAGTCCTCCGCCTCAATCCATCCCAAGCTATGGCGATCGGTCAACGGGGCAATCTCTACTACCAACTCGGCGACAAGCAAAGCGCTGCAAAAGACTGGGCCAACGCCCTTCAGCTTGATCCCACGTTGACTTCACTGAAAGTCAACAGCGCCTACGCCAACATGGAAGCGGGCAATCTAGACTCTGCGCTGATGGACTTGAATGAAGTGCTGCGCCAGCAACCCACGAACGTGGCGGCTCTGATCAATCGCGCCCATGTCAAACAGCAATTGGGCGATCGTCCAGGGGCCATGGCCGATCTGAGCCAAGCGATTCAACTGAAGCCTGAGTCACCGGAGGCTTATCTGAACCGAGGTCTGATTGCTCAGCAAGCGGGCAACAGTGAGGATGCCATTCAGGATTTAACTCTGGCGTTGAAGTATAAACCCGACTACGTTGAAGCGCTGTATAACCGATCGATTGTCTACACCACTCAGAGCCGCTTCGATCGGGCGGTGGCGGATCTGTCCCAGGTGATTCAGCTTCAGCCCACGAAGGCCGATGCTTACTATCAGCGCGGAACCCTCTATGCTATCTCCCGTAATCGTGCGGCGGCGATCGAGGACTTTGAGCAGGTCTTGAAACTGCGTCCTGAAGATGCGGCAACGTTTAAGGCTGTAGCGGATTTGCGGGCTGACAATGGCGACCTGTCCGGGGCTTTAGAAGATTACAATCGCGCCCTGCGGTTTAACCCCAACCTTGCGGATGCCTACGGCAGTCGGGGTAAGGTTCGCGTCAAGCTGGGGGATCTGTCCGGGGCCGTCGATGACTATACCCGCGTGATTTCCCTCGATACGCGCAATACGCAAGCCTTCTACCAACGCGCCCAAGCTCGCCAAACCATGGGAGATGGCATGGGAGCGATCGCCGACTATTCTGAAACGCTGCGATTGGATCCTCGTCATGCTGAAGCCCTCTATGGCCGTGCCACATTAATGGCGCAATCGGGTCAATCGATGGCTGCGAAGAGTGACTTTAAGTTGGCGAGTCAGCTTTACTTGAAACAAGGTAAGGCTGAAGGCTATCGAACGACGTTAAACTGGTTGAAACGGCTTTAAGCTGAAACGGTTTTAAGCTGAAACGGTTTTAATCCGCTAGCAACTCCTCAACGATCGCGACCAGTTTAAGCGCTGCGCCGGATTCTCCTCGAATCTGGCGCAGTTCTGTTTTCATGGTTTCTAGTCTTTCAGGATGGTCGAAATAGCTGCGAACGCGATCGACGACCATTTCAGCGGTGAGAGGACCCACCATTTCCGGGACGATCGGGCGACCTGCCCAGATATTGGGCCATGCGAGAAGTCCGATTTTTCTGAGGGCGATCGTGTTGATGATTTTGGCAAACAGAGAGCCAAATCCCGGAAGATTGGCCAAAATGCCTGGAATCCCGTTCCAAGCTCGCATGGCATCGAGTTGATTGGTTGGAAGAATAATCAGCATTGGAATGGCTAACGCCCCCAGTTCTGCGGTGTTGGCCCCGACGGTGGTGATACAGAGCGTGCAGGTTCGTAGGGTTTTGTAGTGGGGGGTGCGGGGTCCGTCGTCGCCGATCGTTTTGAGTTCGATGCGACTCCCGCCGGAGGTTTCGAGCCAGCTTTGATTGCGATCGGGGGTGTGGTTCAGTTTGGCCGTGATTCCGCCCATCATGGCAACGATCGGATTATGGATGGGATCGCCGTATTGAGCGAGGGCTTCTTCAGTGAGGGAGGGCGCGAGGGGCAGAACGAATTGGATGTCTGGATAGTGGATTTTCAACTGATCGGCGATCGCACACATAATCGGTACCCCTTGAGCCAGTTTTGCGGCTTTGGATCCAGGAAGTAAGCCCAGAACCAGGCTGTTGGAGGTTTGTC
>JAAFJU010000216.1 GCA_013298165.1 Synechococcales cyanobacterium bin31.maxbin.ball.101
GAGCAGTTAGCGGAATCAACACGCTATCAATATATCAAATGGCTTCACCGACAATTGGGAGAACTCTTACAGCTATCTCCCACCCAAGCGGATGGCATTCGATTGCAAAATCGCTATCAAGATTTGAACAAGCATTGCGATTGAGTGTGATTTTTCGGAAGGTAACGAATGGCTTCCGCTCTGACTGGGGGCGGGATCTATTTGCCAAGGTGCGTTCGATTGTCAATACGGGTAAGCGACAGGGTCTCTCGGCATTTCAATCTATTTCTCGTGCTTTAGACCCCGCTCAATCCCTATTCTCACTGAGTTGAGCAATTACCGTTGTTTTACCACCTCGGAATGAATTCCGAGGCTCATAGCGAAAGGCCGTTGAAACGGACTGAAAGCATTGCTAGATAAAATCTTCAACCTGTTTCAACAGGTTTTAGCTATGAGCCTTGTGACTTTAGTCCAAGGTGGATGACGAGCGCAGTCAACCAAATGTGTAAGCGCATTGTTGGAAATCCTCTAAAACATTCCAGCCATGTTTAACAGTCTCGTCACGCTACTCGGTAAATCGGTATTGAATCGCAACGGCATTGCATCAGTCGATCGCGACTGGACATAGCCCGCACTGAGAAATTCTTGATATCGATCGCGTTCAGGTGTGAATTGTTTAACAAAGGCTAAGGTCGTTCCTCTAACCGTTGCCCGCAATGCTTCAGTGTCTGATCCGCCTCGTTCTTTGATCAATGTTTTGTCATTGGTGCTAGCGGTCAACCGATCGCTCACACTTAAATGCGTTGCCCCGATCGCCGTGAGCAAATACTTGGGCGCGGGCAATTGCATAAAGGGCTGCAATTGCTGATCGAAGGTTGGCGTTAAGCCATCTTCCGTGCTGGTTAGCATTAACGTTGGGGTCTTAACTTGTTTCAACCCAGACTTGCCGAAGATTTGACCTGCGACGGGATTGAGCGCGATCGCCCCCACCACGCGATCGTCGCGGAGATTGAGCGATCGATCGGGAAGTGACTTGCCCGCACATTGCAGCCAGTCCGCAGGCGATCGGGTGATTAAGCGATTGCGCTGCTGACAGAACTGCCGCAATTCATCGAGTTGCAATTCGCCGCCCGCCAAAGCTAGAGCATCGTAGCCACCCATGGAATGACCGACGACGACGAGCTGTTTGAAATTGAGTCGCGTTTTAAAATCGGGGAGTTTTTCCAGTTCCGACAGCGCAAACTGCAAATCCTTGGGACGATCGATCAATTCCTTGGCAGGCAAGAGTTTTTCAATGTCAAACGCCGAAAGCCGAAAGAGATTCAACACCGTGGGATGTTCGACGACGATCGCATTAATGCCATGGGATGCGAAATGATTACCCAAATAGCCTAAAAAGCTCCGACTGGCTTCAAATCCTGGAGAAATAACCACCGTTGGGCTATTGGGAGAGGCCGTTTCACTGAGATACAGGTCCACGGGAATCTCCCGATTTTTGCGTCCACCGTCTGCCAGGATTAATGTCTGGCGTTGATACGCGATCGGTCCTGGGACGCTCGGATCGATCGCAGAATTAAAATTTGATTGACCTTCCACCATCAAGCTTTTTTCTAAAACCGAACCCAAGGCTTGGCTTTTCCAATAGTTGAGATTGATTTTGGACCCAATGGCTGCTGCTTGAGAGAGATCGATCGTCACCGTTTTCGTTGGAATGGTTTTTAACAATCCGATCGCATCCACCTTGCCAAACTGCGCGGCGGCTAGGGAAACTCCAGCCTGCACCAGTTCTGGCGTCAGTCCCGGAGAGGCCGTCTGAACATTGTCCATGAGTTGCTTGCCTGCGGGAGACTTGAGCAGATTCCCGATGAAGCTATCCACGACTTTGGGATTGAGTTCGAGCTTTGTGGTCAGTCCCTTACGGACGCTGGGGGTGAGAAAGGCGCTAAACAGTTGCAGACTGGGGGACAGCTCTCCCGTCTTGGCGTACGTCTCCACTTCAGACACCTTGACCGTCTGTTCAAAGGGTCCGAAGCGCAGGGTCAATTCTTCAGCAGCTTGAGCGGGAGTCGGGACCATAGCAAGGGCCGATAGCCCCATCAACAGTCCGATCGCAGTCGTTCTAGTTCTCTTCATGTAAGGTTCCTTACGGGCGATTTTGGGGTTCTTCAGAGGCTATTGTAACGACGTTGTAACCGATCGACAGGTTCCCGCAAAATTAAAAACCCCGTCAGAGCCACTTCAGGCAATCGATACAAATTATTACAATTCAAAAATCGTAATAAAATCGTTTACCAAATCGTTCTAAGTTTACATATGTGGGCTTTGCCGCCAGGATTTAGAACGGGTGTTTGAGACCTGTGCAGGGCCGTCGTTTCGATCGATCGTGAACGACTCAACTTTTAAAATAAAGCGTCGGGAAACCAAAAATGACCAGCAATTTAGCATTGAAACTCCGCGAAGGCACCAAAAAGGCGCATACGATGGCGGAAAATACCGGGTTCATCGCTTGCTTCCTCCGTGGCACCGTCGAAAAGCAGTCCTATCGGAAGCTGGTCGCGAATCTGTATTTTGTGTATTCGGCCATGGAAGAGGCGATGCACCAACTGAAGGACCATCCCACCATGGGGAAAATGTACTTCCCTGAACTCGATCGTAAAGCGTCTCTGGAAAGCGATCTGGAGTTCTACCACGGTCCCAACTGGAAAAATGAAATCTCCTGCTCCTCTGCAACACAGAAGTATGTCGCAGAGATTCAACGAGTCGCCAAAGAAGATCCTGAGTTGATGATTGCGCATCTCTATACTCGCTATATCGGCGATCTGTCCGGCGGTCAGATCCTCAAGAAGATTGCGGTGAATGCCATGAACCTGAACGAAGGCGAAGGCACCAGCTTCTACGAGTTCGCACAAATTCCCAACGAAAAGGAATTTAAAAACATGTACCGGGCTACCTTGGATAGCTTGGAAATCTCCGATGAGAAAGGCGATGCGATCGTCGAGGAAGCGAACGATGCCTTCCATCACAACATGAATATGTTCCAAGAGCTAGAAGGGAACTTGATCAAGGCGATCGGCATTCAGGTCTTTAACCTGTTGACCCGTCGTGGCCGCAAGGGAAGCACTGAGCTTGAAACTGCATAGGCGCTTGAAACTGCATAGGCTTGAGTTGAGAAAGTCTAGGGATAAATTAATGTGAGTGTTGGGGGACGATCGGATTTCGATCGTCCCTTTTTCATGGATAATTCATGGAGGATTTACCGCCGCTGCGCCTTACTTGTTCGGGTTTTATTTTTATGAATGCACCTCAGTTCAGTCTGCTTTGGCAGCAACTCACGCTTCAGACGTTGCCGCTCTATCAATGGCGTACAGCAAGCTATGTTTCACGGGTGATCGGGCTGTTGCAGGGCTGGCGATCGGGCAGTGTCTTGATGCAGTGGGGCGATGGCATTACCTTGGGATTGCTGGGGCTTCTGTTCGCGGCTGCGCCCTATGTGCCGACGACGGCGATTAGTGTGCTGTTGGTGGCCTGTATTGGGTTTTGGGTGCTGTTGACCTTGGCCGAACCGAAAGAAAAATCGGGCTGGGGGCTGACGCCGATTCATCTGATGGTGATGCTGTATTGGGGGATTAGTGCGATCGCAACGGGGTTGTCGCCTGTGAAGATGGCGGCGATCGAGGGTTTGAGTAAGTTGACGCTGTATCTATTGATTTTTGTGGTGATGGCGCGGGTGTTGCGCATTGCGAAATGGCGAAATGCCTTGATTGCGATTTATCTGCATACGGCACTGCTGGTCAGTTGCTATGGCATTCGGCAGTGGATTTTCGGGGCACCGCCGTTAGCACTTTGGTCGGATCCGGATTCGGAGATGGGCAACTTTACTCGGGTCTACAGTTTTCTAGGGAATCCGAACCTGCTGTCCAGCTATCTGATGCCTGCGGTGGCGTACAGTTTGATGGCGATTTTTTCTTGGGTGGGAATGTATCGCAAGGCGTTAGCTGCGGTGATGTTTGTGGTCAATCTGGCTTGCGTTGCCTTTACCTTTAGTCGGGGCGGTTGGATTGGATTGGTATTGATGTTTGGGACGATGGCGCTGTTGATGGGCTATTGGATGAATTTGTACCGTCGCAAGTGGGTGTTGCCAACGATTCTAGGCAGTTTGGTCGGTGTCATGTTGGTCGGTGTGGTGTTGGTGCCGCCGATTCGCAATCGAGTGTTGAGTATGTTTGTGGGGCGTGGAGACAGTAGTAATAATTTTCGGATGAATGTGTGGCAGTCGGTGATTGAGATGATTAAGGCGAAACCTATTCTGGGTATTGGTCCTGGAAATGATGCCTTTAATAAGGTGTATCCGTTGTATGCCAGGACTCGATTTACGGCCTTGAGTGCTTATTCGGTGCTGCTGGAGATTGCTGTGGAGACGGGGTTTGTGGGGTTAGGCTGCTTTCTGTGGTTATTGGTGGTGGTGTTTACCCAGGGTGGGGTGCAGTTGCAGCGCTTACGATCGGCCCAGGATAGTCAAGGGTTTTGGGTGATTGGGGCGATCGGGGCGATGGTGGGATTGTTTGGGCAGGGGGTGGTGGATACGGTGTGGTATCGCCCGCAGGTGAATACGCTGTGGTGGATGGCAGTGGCGATTATTGCAAGTTTTTATAGTTCGTTGCCGACGGATGTGAGGAAGCCGATCGAGGGGCAAGAATGAAGAGTGAAGAATGAATACTTTAAAACAGGGCGAGAGGATTTGTTCTCTCGCCCTGTTTTTTATCATCCAAATCGCTGGCGAGCCGCCCCCCGGCCCCCAATTCTGGGGGAGAAAGAGAATACTCAAACCTCTCCGGTCCCCCCAGAATTGGGGGTTAGGGGGCCATCCGGCAATCTAAACCGCCACCGGAACCTTCGCGAACATCTTCAAAATCCGATCGGCCATCTGAGACGGCGTCAAATTATGATCGACTTTGGATTCCTCAGGTGTGGCATGTTCGACCCAGATGTCTTCCACGCCAATTCGGGTGATGGGGACGTAGATTTCAGCATCTAATAGGGACTCGGCGATCGCACTGCCGAAGCCACCCGCACGACAACCCTCTTCGATCGTCACCACCTTCCCAATCTGCTTCGCCAACGGATGAATCAATTCCTCATCCAATGGTTTACAGAATCGAGCATTCACCACTGTCGCTTTAATCCCATGTTCACTCAGGATTTCAGCGGTTTGCATGGCGGGATAGACCATGGATCCATAGGCACAGATCAACACATCTTCGCCTCGGCGTAGGATTTCGCCCTTGCCGATTTCGAGTGCTTCCCAGCCCTCTTCCATCAGCGGTGCGCCGTGACCATTGCCTCGGGGATAGCGCATGGCGATCGGACCATTATGCTCAATTCCCGTCACGATCATCCGTTGCAGTTCCGCCTCATCCTTGGGAGCCATCAGCGTCATATTCGGAATCATCCGCAAATACGCAATATCAAACATCCCCTGGTGCGTCGGTCCATCCGTCCCCACAATCCCGGCGCGATCCATACAGAAAAACACAGGGAGATTTTGAATGCAGACATCATGGATGATCTGGTCAAAGGCCCGCTGGAGGAAGGTGGAATAAATGGTCGCAACCGGACGCATTCCTTGGGTGGCGAGGCCCGCCGCTAAGGTGACAGCGTGCTGCTCGGCAATGCCCACATCCATATATTGATCGGGCACTCGCTTTTGGAAAATATCCAGTCCAGTTCCCGTCGCCATGGCCGCTGTGATGCCGATGATGCGCCGATCGTTCTCCGCCAGGGTAGACAGCGTTTCTCCAAAGACCTTGGAGTAGCTGGGAGGCTTGGGTTTGCTAGAGGGGGTTGCTTTGCCTGTCGCGAGGTTAAAGGGATTTTGGGCATGGTAGCCGACTTGGTCTTTTTCGGCGATCGCATAGCCTTTGCCCTTCGTGGTCGCCACATGCACCATCACAGGTCCCGTATGTTTGTGCGCTTCTCTAAAAGTCGCGATCAACTCTTCGAGATTATGACCATCCACTGGACCCATGTAGGTAAAGCCCAACTCTTCAAAGACGGCTCCCACTTTGGGCACGGCCAAACGTTTCATGCCTTCCTTGACGCGGCTCAGTTCCGGCGAGAAGGGCAGGTTTTTGACTTGGCCTTCGATGTTGTCACTGAGGAACTGCATCGGGGGGCTGAGGCGGATTTTATTCAAATACCGGGGAATCGCGCCGACGTTGGGGGAGATGGACATTTCATTGTCGTTCAGCACCA
>JAAFJU010000297.1 GCA_013298165.1 Synechococcales cyanobacterium bin31.maxbin.ball.101
ACCAAACGATTAAAACATTACCCAGCCAACTCATTCAAGGCGGAGCTATCCGGGGTGGGAACTTATTTCATAGTTTTGAGCAATTTAATGTGCAGTCAGGACAGGGCACTTATTTTGCCAATCCGACGGGGATTACGAACATTTTGACTCGTGTGACGGGTGGTAATTTATCACGCATTGATGGCACCTTGGGCGTCCTAGGTAATGCTAATCTTTTCCTATTGAATCCCAACGGGATCCTATTTGGGTCTGGGGCAAAACTGGATTTGTCGGGAAGCCTTGTAGCCTCCACTGCCGGGTCGATCGGTTTGGGCAGCAATGGCAGTTTCAATGCGATCGTCCCTGACCAAAGCAATCTTCTAAGCATCAAACCCAACGTCTATTTCACCACTACAAATCAAACAAACCCGACTCCTATCAAGCCGATCGGTGACTTAAGCAATTCAGGCAACCTCCAAGTCAACCCTGGCCAAACCCTAAGTTTATATGGCTCAACCGTTTATCAGTTGGGTCATCTAACGGCTCCTGGAGGAACGATCGAAGTCTTGGGCGATCGGGTCGGCCTGATGGCAGGTTCAAGTATTGACGTATCTGCTCCCATTCAAGCAGGAAAGGTGTTTGTCGGGGGAGATTTCAAAGGGGTTGGGACATTGCCATTGGCGCAGGTTACGTATGTTGACCAAAACGCGATCGTCAATGCGAATGCGATTGCTACAGCTTCTACTCCAAACAGCCTAAACGGCAACGGTGGGCAAGTAGTGATCTGGGGCGACCAAACTTTGCGAGCTTATGGAACAATTAACGCAAAAGGACTCGGAACGGGAACGGGAGGATTTGTTGAAACCTCTAGTCGAGGTCATTTGAATGTCACTGGACTGAAGGTCAATGTCCAAGCCCCAACTCAAGCCGGAACCTGGCTACTGGACCCGCGAAATATCATTCTGAGCTATGACTACCAAGCTGTAAATCCCTTGCTAGCGCTCATCTTCACGGCTTCTAGTGATGACACGACCATTTATATCCCCCATATTCAAGAAGCCTTAAACGCTGGCAACAATGTCACGATCGAAACCGGAAGCACAGGCACTCAAGCCGGAAACATCACAGCCAACGGGTTCGGGATGGCCTTCACCAATACAATTCCCGTCACCTTAACTTTCCGTGCTGCAAATGACATTAACTTTGACGGGTTTGGAATCGATACTCAGCAAGCACCCGTGAATTTGGTTTTTGATGCGGGGAATGACATTACGCTGAAATCTGGCGGGATTGGTACGGCGGGTGGGAGTATGACGTTGACGGCAGGCCGATCGATCGGTCTCCTGGGACTTGGTGCCGGAACGGTGAATGCGCCGATCGTGCTGAATGCAAAGCAAGATATTTTGATGGATGGGGCGGGTCTTGCGGCGGGGAGTGGTTCGCTGACCTTGATTGCAGATGAAGCCCGATCGCGCCAAGGTAAAATTGACATCAAGTCAGCGGGATTGAGCGCAACGGGTGGCATGACGATTACGGCCCCAGAGCGAATTGCGATTTCATTCGCAGGGATTGATAGTATTTATGATGGAACAACCCAAGCCGCCCCAATCAAACTCTCTTCGAAAGTAGTTACGATCGCGAATGCTGGAGTTACCTCTGAGCCGACGGGCACAGGACGAGGTGCGGATTTGATTGTGAATGCGGATTTGTTTTCCTTGAAATCAGGCGCAGTGGTCAGTAAGACTCGGGGCGCAGGACGTGCGGGCGATGTTTTTCTAAATACCAATCAAATGCTCCTGGAGGACTTTACTCTAGAAAGCTGGACCGTTGGCTCGGGGCGAAGTGGCGATGTCACCATTCAGGCGAAGACGGTTAAGCTGGATAAAGCCGGGAGTGTTTCCACTCAATCTGGCGTTTATTACGGGAGCCAAGTTGAAGTGGTTCCCCAAGCAACGGGGAATGCGGGGAACTTGACTTTTAGGGCTGATACTATTGAAATGTCAGGCCAAAGCAATCTTGGGAGTGAAACCCGGAGTTTTGGCAACGCAGGCAATATTTTACTGGAAGCTAAAACAGTCACCGTGGGGGAACGATCGCAGATCTCCAACTTCACAAAAGCTCAGGGAAATGCAGGGACTCTCACGATCGTTGCCACAGATTCGATCAATGTAAATGATGGGATTTTTACCACCTCCAGCGAAGGATCGGGGAACGGTGGGAATCTCAATCTCACCACCGATCGGTTCAACATTATGGGCGGTGGCGTTCAAGCCTCTACCTTTAAAAGTGGTCAAGGTGGCCAGACGATCATTCGAGCGAAAACCCTCAATAACAATGACGGTTTTATTGTTGGCATGGCTCATGGAAGTGGCAATGCGGGAGATACAACGATCGTTGTCGATCAATTGAATTTCACAAATCGTGCGGTCATTACCAATTCGACGGTCGGCAGTGGAAATGCGGGCAATATTTCCATTACGGGAAAGGACCTCAATTTCCTGAGCGATAGTATTGTAAATACCGAATCTTCTGTAGATGCAAAGGGTGTAACTGCAACGGGTGATGCGGCCAATGTTACGATTGTGGCCGATCGGCTTCTTTTAGACAGTGGCTATATCGGCAATGGAACCAAGGGCATTGGCAATGCTGGCTTACTGGAGCTAACCGTTAAGACGTTGACCTTACAAAAAAATGGCGTGATTGCGTCTAATACCGAAGGAAGCGGTAAAGGTGGCACCATCAAGGTCAACAGCGATCGACTAACGCTTGACCAGACCTCCGTTCTCGCCACCCGAAGTTTAGGAAGCGGCGATGGTGGATTGCTACAAATCAATCTTCAAAACGCTTTGTCTCTCTCTAATAATTCCACCATTAGCGCCAGCACAGATACCAAGGCCACAGGGAATGCGGGAACCATTATTGTGAATGCCCCGACGATCGACCTGTTCAGTAATAGTCGGATTGAGGGTGCTACGTTAGGTACAGGCAAAGGCGGCGTCACAGAGATCAATGCGGGAACTGTGAATCTGTTCGATCGGAGTCAGATTCAGGCTTATACTAATGGCAAAGGAAATGCAGGACTCATTCAAGTTAACGCCGATCGGTTGAATCTATTCAGTCAAAGTGAGATTACTAGCAACTCCCTCAAAGTGGATTCTGGGAATGCAGGGAGGATTGGCTTAAATCTTCAAAACCTACTACTGGATCAATCCAGTCGAATTGCGACGAATACCGCCGGAGTCGGGGAAGGCGGTGAAATTGAAATCAATGCTCAGCGGGTGAGACTCGATCGTAATAGTTTGATCTCTAGCTATGGCAGTAATGTCGGAGATGCAGGTTCTATCTTTGTTAATGCGACAGATAGCATTCGACTGAGCAATGGATCACGAATGGATGTTCGTACGGCATCGGGACAGGGCGGAAATTTAAATTTAAAAGCAAATTGGATTGAACTGCGATCGCTCAGCGGCCTCTCCGCAGAAGCCAATGGAAACGGTGATGGCGGTAATATTTTTCTCACGGCTCCGATCGT
>JAAFJU010000074.1 GCA_013298165.1 Synechococcales cyanobacterium bin31.maxbin.ball.101
TCCAAACAATAGGTGAATGGTTCTGATGTCAACAGCCGGATTGTTGAGGAGCCGTGTGCCGGGAAACTAGCAAGCACGGTTTTGAATGGGAGGGTGACAAGGTGACTTGTCACTCGACCCTAACGCCGTGACGAAACTCAAATCTCCGCCCTCCGCGAAGTCTCTAACCTGCCAAAAGACCATCCACGCCGCAACAAAATTCTACGCCTATTAGCCTCATGGGGCGTTAAAATCCAAACAGGTGAAATCGAAAGTTTTTTCGGGCAGGAGATTATCATGGCGTTTTCGCAATCATTTCTGGACTGGGAAGCAGCAACGGAGGCCAAAGGACAGGCTAAGGGAATCACAATCGGACAACGAGAGCAGGCACGATCGCTCGTCCTTCGTCAGTTAGCAAGGCGGATTGGGATCATGCCTGCAGACCTTCGATCGCAAGTCGAACAGTTATCCATCATGCAACTCGATGAATTAGGCGAAGCACTCCTAGATTTTGAGCAACTCACCGATCTCACAAATTGGCTCAATACTCCAAACTGAGATCTCCCAAGAAATCCAATTGATCGCCAAAGGCGTCTCCAGGGACGATCGGCGATTGCTTTGCAACCTTAGCTCTACCGGGCGGAGTCTTGCGGGCAGTGACATTCACATGGGCCACTAACCACGATCGCAATGCCTGCGACTCCGCCAAATCCAAACTGTCCAACTCTAATGCAGGCGGAAACAACTCCCCCACCTCTCCCCGCGTCCATTGAATTTCCGACTCAAACCGATCGCTCCCAAAGGGCACCACCGACTCCGGCATCCGCGCCAGAAAAGGCAGAACATCCTTAGTTTGGCGAAAGTCCAGTCTCTGCTGCTCTAATTGTTTGACTCGTTTTTGTCGAGCTTGTTTGTAATTTAAAATCGGGGGAATATAGCCCGCACTTTTCGGAGGCATTCCCAATTGCACAGGCGCAATGGTTTTTAATTCAGGAATCCAGCGTTTGATAAATTTGCCTTGTGGATCACACCGATCGATCGCCGCCTGTTCCGGATTATAAATGCGCGTCCAAGACTTATCTAGACAATAGGTCACACCCGCCTGCATCGCCCATTGATAATGATCGATCGGACAATCGCCATCAATTAAATGCCGCATAAAATGCAACGCCCCATAGCGCCAATCCATTCCCAAAAGAT
This sequence comes from Synechococcales cyanobacterium bin31.maxbin.ball.101, assembly GCA_013298165.1. Lineage (GTDB taxonomy): Bacteria > Cyanobacteriota > Cyanobacteriia > Leptolyngbyales > Leptolyngbyaceae > JAAFJU01. The sequence goes on from JAAFJU010000074.1 coordinate 1,180, forward strand.
TGCTGAGAAAACTCGAATAAATCGCCCTTGTGCGAAAGTTCATCGCCAACCAACCGCCCGTCTCATCCAAACATCGCGCCGCCGCATCAATAATTGGAAACCCCGTCTCGCCCTTTTGCCAAGCCGCATACAGCGTTTCATCAAATTCCCAGCCGTCCTCTTCAAAGACCGTGTAGAGCGATCGCAGTTCCAATTGCGGCAAATATCGAAACCGCTGCGTAAATCCTGTTCCCCACCGCAATCGCGAAATCAATTGTTTTAAACTCATTTGAACGCGCTTATCTTTTTCACCTTTTAATCGCGCCTGTGCCGTTTGGAAACATTCGCGGACAGAGATGACGCCAAATTTAATATGCGGACTCAATCCCGTGGTCGCCTCTGCACTCGGCAGCGACAATTGCCAATAATACCGATCGCTCTTCTCTGTAAAAAAGGTTTGCAACAATTCCCGCGCATCCCGCGTACTCGCAGGCGGAATCTTCTTGCGATCGGCCACCATTCCTAAACTCAACAGCGACGGCAAAGGCTCAGAATCAATCTCAACAGGCACTTTCACAGTCTGCGGCGTGGGAATCATCGGCAGCGACATTTCCTTAAACCAATGCGATCGGTATTTGGGATAAGGGATCAAATCCGCCATCCCCGCAGTCGGTTCAAACCATCGAATCTTCTGACCATTTTGCGCCAAAACTCGATTCACCTTGGCATCACGCACTCGCCCATAAATACGTTCGTAATCAATGTAAGCGTAAATCCCTTCCGCCTGCGTTTCAGCAATTAATTTGGGTAGCACGATCGCCGGATCACCACTCCGAATAATCAACCGCCCACCACACCGCCGCAAATCCTGATCCAACGCCGTCAACGCCTGAATCATAAAAGCCACCCGAGAAACAGCCGTCTCCGGATGGTAAAGTAACGCCCGATCGAAAATAAAAACTGGAATGACTTCGCCGCGCAACGCCGCCCGATACAGTGGCTCGTGATCGCAAAGTCTCAAGTCTCGCCGAAACCAAACGATCGTACGTTTCATAAAAATTGAGGACTGAGCGGAGTCGTTCGCGAAGCGTTGCATTAGCAAAGTCCGGTTTAATAACTAAAAGCCCATTGTATCTTCTTGGTAGTACCCCGTTTCTTCTAAAAGGTACTTCACCGCATTAATCATATCCTTCGCTTGGTACGGCTTCGTCAGGTAAGCATCCGCCCCCTGCTTCATCCCCCAATACCGATCGAAATCCTCACCCTTCGTACTGCACATAATCACAGGCACCTTCAACGTGCTGGGATTGGCCTTAATCCATCGACAGAGTTCATAGCCATTGACATTGGGCATGATCAAGTCCGTCACCACCAAAATAGGAGGATTCGCCAAAATCTTGGCCTTGGCATCCACGCCATCGATCGCAGTCTCCACCGCAAAGCCTGCTCGGCGTAATTCTCCCATCAGCATTTCCCGTGCCAATGCGCTATCGTCAACTACTAAAACCATACCCATAGAAAATTCCCAGCCCGATTGCTCTCCATTATCCGCAAAAAGACGATTTTGGCAGATATTTTGCCCTATAGCTAACATGCCCTATTTCACCGATTCACCATCTTCCCCGAAAGAGGGATTTGTGAATCGGTTGGTTTTATCCTCTTTACAGAAGCTTCACCGCCAAGCGCGAGTGATCCGGTCAATTTCTTCGATTTCTTCATCCTGGAGCGACCAGCCGATCGCCCCCGCATTTTGAGCGGCTTGGGCGGCCGTCTTTGCGCCGGGAATTGGGATGACGCCGGGTTGGGCGATCAGCCAGTTGAGGGCGACTTGGGCAGGTGTGCGATCGTGTTTCTGACCGATTGACGTGAGCAAATCCACCACAGGTTTAATTTTCTCCAGATTCTCAGCTTTGAACCGAGCATCCATTTTTCTCGCGCCCGTTGCAGCAGCTCCTTCGGTTGAGTTCTGATATTTTCCGGTGAGCAACCCTTGCGCCAGCGGACTGTAGGCCAAAATTGTCACGCCCAGTTCCCGAGCCGCATCCAATACCCCATTGCTTTCAATTTTGCGATAGAGCAGTGAGTACTGCATCTGATTGACCGCCAGAGGAATCCCAAGACTGGCCAGGGTTCCATGGGCTTCGCGCAGTTGACTGGCGGAGTAGTTACTGACGCCCAAGGCTCCGATGCGTCCGGCTTTGACTTCCTCAGCGAGAGTCTTGAGGAGCGTGGGCTGACTCATGAGAAAGCTAAAGGGCTGGTGGATTTGATACAGGTCGATGAAGGTGACGCCGAGCCGATCGAGACTGGCCGAAACGGCCTCGGTCACTTGCTTTGCACTGAAGCGCCAAGGCACGGGCATATATTTTGTCGCGATGTAAATGGTTTCCCTGGCTTGCGCGATCGGTGTCTTCATCAAGCGCCCCACGATGCGTTCCGATTCCCCCAACCCATATACCTCTGCCGTATCAAAGAGCGTGATCCCCGCTTCAAGGCTGGTATTAAAGGCTTCTGCCACCTGCTCTTCGCCGTATTCCTTGCCGTAAGTCCAGAAAAACTTGTCCCCCCATGCCCAAGTGCCAACGCCTAAGGGGGCGATCGATCGGTTGCCAAGTTGAACGGTGCTGGGGAGAGACATGGGTTTGGGGCTAGTTCTGTGAAGGTGTGTAATTGATTGTAACGACTTATGAAGCCGATCGGGGACTCTATTCCGCGTCTGACCGGATTTCCCCCTATCCTGTTAGATAGTTTTAAAACAGTCTTTATCGTGAGTAGCCCGATGGATCGTCCAATAACAGATTTTTCTCCCGAGTTGCCCGTCTTGCCCCGTGTCACGATCCTGACCATGATGCGGCTGGGTCTGTTTCAGATGGGTCTGGGGATGATGTCGGTATTGCTGTTTGGGTTGTTGAATCGGGTGCTGATTAAGGAGCTTGGGGTGCCGGGGACGATCGCGAGTATTGTCCTAGCCGTGACATTGTTTGTCGCTCCAGCGCGGATTTGGTTTGGGCAGCTTTCGGATACGAAGCCGATTTTTGGGCTGTATCGCACGTGGTATGTGCGCTTTGGGGCGATTAGTTTTGCGACGATCGCCTTTCTCGCAGTACAGCCTCTATGGAAAGTGGGCGCGCTGTTGAATAAAATGTCGGGCAATAATAATTTGCTGCAAGCGACGGAATGGATTGTGCTTTCGACGGTGTTGTTTGGGCTGTACGGCATTGCGATTAGTGCTAGTTCGACGCCTTTTGCCACGTTGCTGGTGGACATTACTGAAGAAGAAGACCGATCGAAAATTGTCGCCGTAGACTGGGCCATGCTGCTGGTGGGGACGATCGCTGGGGCGATTACGATCGGTGCAGTGTTGAAAAATCTCGGGAATAATCCGTCGATCGAAGCCTTGCAATCCAGCGTCAATCGTCTCTTTTTGATCGTGCCTTGGCTCGTGGTGACGATGGCGATGATTTCGACTTGGGGCGTTGAGAAAAAATATTCGCGATTCCTCCAAGCCAACGAAGCGAGACAGCCCCACCTGCTGGAATCAAGTCCTCGCGAAACGAAAGAAATCGTGGGCTTAGGACGCGCTTGGGCGCTGTTGAACGCGAGTCTTCAGACCCGCTACTTCTTCACATTTCTGATCACCATGACCTTGGGACTGTTCCTGCAAGATGCCATCCTTGAACCCTTTGGCGGAGACGTGTTTGACCTGGATGCTGCGAAAACAGCCCTGTTGAACGTGCCCTATGGCGTGGGGACGGTGATTGGGATTTTGGTTGCGGGGTTCTTTATTTCTCCAGTGATTGGTAAAAAGAAAACGACGCAATTGGGCTGTCAGACGGTGGCCTTGTCCTTGGGCGCGATCGTCCTCTCCGGGTTTACCAAAAATCCAGCGGTGTTGAACCTCTGTCTCTTCCTGTTTGGCTTAGCTTCGGGGACCACGACCACGGGCGCGATTACCTTGATGTTGGACTTAACAGCGGCAGAGACCGCTGGAACCTTTATCGGAGCTTGGGGATTAGCGCAGGCCCTCTCTCGCGGGACGGCGGCGATTTTGGGTGGGAGTATTCTAGACATTGGGACGCAGATTTTTGGCAAAACAGCGGCAGGCGAACGGCCTTTACTCGCCTATGGTTCGGTGTTGATCGTGCAGGCGATGTTTATTTTGGGAGCGATCGCCCTTCTCGGTCGCGTCAATGTCCAAGAGTTCAAAAGTGATGCTCGCGAGACGATTAATGCGGTGATTGCCAATGATGGTTAATCCTCATCGACAAAAACTGGATACACTAGAAAGCAGTTCACGCTTCCTACCCCTTTGAACCCATGGCAAAAACGGCGATCGGCAGCTATGCCCCAGATTTTGAATTGCCCGGTGCAGATGGCACCGTCCATCACCTCGCCCGCTACTTGGAATCCCACCAGGCAGTCTGCGTCATTTTCATGTGCAACCATTGCCCCTACGTCAAAGCCTATCTCGATCGCATCGCCCAGCTTCACCAGGATTACAAGACCAAGGGCGTGGCCATCATCGCCATGAACCCCAACGATGCAACCCAGTTTCCAGAAGACAGCTTCGCCGCGATGAAAACCTTTGTCGTGGATCAGAAGATTACCTATCCCTACCTACGCGACGAGACTCAGGATGTCGCCCACACCTTCGACGCTGTTAAAACGCCCCACGCCTTTTTGCTAAATAAACAGGGCGTCGTCGTCTATAGCGGCGCGATCGATGACAATGCCCAGGATGCGGGTGCGGTGAACGTGACGTATTTGAGAAATGCGATCGATAACGTTCTCGCTGGACAAATGGTCAATCTCGCCAAGACCGAACCCGTTGGCTGTTCTGTTAAGTGGCGAGAGTCTGCGGTTTAAGGGATTTGAGCGGATACGATACCCTGACGAACCGCCCCCTAGCCCCCAATTTTGGGGGAACATGAATGGAAGCGCGTGGGAGCAAGGGACAAGCCACGCTAAACTGATGACTGTTCGTTCTAGTCAGTTTTAATCGTAAATCTCCCATGACTCTCACTGCTCAAGCCATCCTCGAAGTCCTCAAGCCCGTCGAAGACCCTGAACTTCATAAGAGTCTCGTCGAGCTAAACATGATTCGTAATGTCCAGGTTGTGGATGGAGCAGTGAGTTTCACCCTGGTCTTGACCACGCCCTCCTGCCCCCTCAAGGCGTTCATCATCGACGACTGCGAACGCGCGATCAAAACGCTCCCCGGTGTCGAAACCGTCACAGTAGATGTCACTTCCGAAATCCCGGCCCAAAAATCCGCTCCAGGCCGAGAAGTCGTCAAAAATGTCAAAAATATTATCGCTGTCTCCAGCGGAAAAGGTGGTGTCGGCAAAAGCACCGTAGCTGTCAACCTTGCAGTCGCCCTCGCCCAAGCCGGATCAAAAGTCGGCTTACTCGATGCCGATATCTACGGACCTAATGCGCCGACGATGTTAGGCGTTGCGGGAGCGAAGGTCGGGGTGCGCCAAGGCGAAACAGGTGAAATTATCGAACCCGCTTTTAACCATGGCGTCAAAGTCGTTTCCATGGGGTTCTTGATCAATCCCGATCAGCCCGTAATCTGGCGTGGCCCAATGATTGACGGCATGGTGCGAAACTTTCTGTACCAAGTGGACTGGGGTGAACTGGATTATTTGATCGTGGATATGCCGCCGGGAACGGGAGATGCGCAGTTAACGATCGCCCAGCGCGTCCCCGTCGCCGGAGTTGTCATCGTCACGACACCTCAAACGGTCGCCTTGAGCGATGCTAGACGAGGTCTTAAAATGTTCGAGCAGTTGGGGACTCGGATTCTCGGCATCGTGGAAAACATGAGCTATTTCATTCCGCCGGATATGCCCGATCGTCAATATGATCTGTTCGGATCTGAAGGCGGACAAAAAGCAGCCGTTGAGCTTGGCGTGAAGCTTTTGGGCTGTGTGCCCTTGGAAATTGCGCTGCGGGAAGGCGGTGATGTGGGCGTGCCGATCGTCGTCTCCCACCCCGAATCCAAAAGCGCGATCGCCCTTAAAGAAATCGCAATGCAAGTTGCAGCACAGGTATCGATCGCCGCTTTGATGTAGACTACCTTCCAATCTGCAATCGTTGGTTATTCCTGCAAATTCTCCCCTACAACCATGTTCCAAAAAACATTCCTGCCTCGCATTCGTTGGAAGTCAATGTTACAGCCATGGATCGGGATGGACTGGTTGCTGTTCCTCGGAGCTGTGGGATTGATGACCTTGGGATGCGTCATGATTCGAAGCATCACCTTTGCCAAAACTCCCACCTACTGGACTCAAAATGCTGGGACGGGGTTTGTGGGGATTCTGGCGGTTATGTTCTTGTCGCGTTGGCGTTACGACCTGCTGATCCGTTGGCGATGGTTGATCTATGGCATCACCAACTTTGGTTTGCTCTGTGTGATGTTGTTCGGGAAGACGGAGCTGGGGGCGACTCGATGGATCAATATTTTGGGCTTCAACGTTCAGCCGTCGGAGTTTGCAAAATTAGGGATCATTATCACCCTGGCGGCCCTCTTACATGAGCGGCCTGCCAATACCATTGAGTCGATGTTTCGAGCCATGTCCGTGGTCGCTTTACCCTGGACCTTTATCTTTCTAGAACCAAACCTCGGGACTTCTCTGGTCTTTGGAGCCATTACGTTAGGGATGCTGTATTGGGGCAATGCCAATCCGGGTTGGTTGTTGTTGCTGCTGTCGCCGATCGTCTCTGCCATCATGCTCAATGCGCTGCCGTCGGCACTGGGCGCGCTCAATCCTCTGTTGACCCCGTTGGGGATTGGACTGTGGTTAGTCTGGGTCACGGTTATGGGGATTGTGGCCTTTCGCAGCTTGCCCTGGCCCCGTTGGGGCACCTTTACGGCAGTGGTGGTGAATTTGGTCTCCGGCGGTCTGAGTGAGTTTCTTTGGACCCATGTGCTGCAAGCCTATCAGAAGCAGCGGGTGACGATGTTTTTGAATCCTGAGCAAGATCCGTTGAATGGCGGCTATCACTTGATTCAGTCTCGCATTGCGATCGGTGCAGGGCAAATCTTTGGGCAAGGGCTGAACAAGGGAACTCAAACGCAGCTTAACTTTATTCCAGAGCAGCATACGGACTTTATTTTTGCAGCGATCGGCGAAGAACTTGGGTTTATCGGATCGATTGCGGTGTTACTGACGTTTTTGTTGATTTGTTATCGGCTGTTGGCCATTGCTCAAAACGCTAAGGATGATTTTGGATCATTGCTGGCGATCGGCGTGTTTTCAATGATCGTCTTCCAAACCTTCGTCAACATTGGCATGACCATTGGACTCTCGCCTGTAACGGGTATTCCGCTGCCATTCCTGAGCCATGGTCGATCGGCGTTGATTATGAATTTCCTGGCGATCGGATTGGTCGAGTCCGTCGCCAACCATCGACAGAAAATGCGCTATTGAATCCTCTGTCTCAGGGCACTTTTTCAGGGCACTTTTTCAGGGCTATTGCATCTAAACCTTGATGAGCGATTGACACATTCGATCGCTTTTGACTGACCACTCTAATCCTTTCTCATTTCATCCAAAATCTATGCGACTTCAGAATTTCTTTCCTTACGGACTCGCGATCGTCACAGCGATCGTTGCGGCAGGCGTCAAAGCCACCCCCGTCACAGCCCAAATGACAGAGCAAACCCTCGATCAAAATGGGGTGGCTCTGATTGCATCCCCCTACCAAAACGGCAAACTGCATCAACTCCTGATTGTCGAACAGTTGAAGCGTACTCGCGCCTGCTGGAGTGAACAACCGACCAATACGCCAGTGACCTTGATCAATCCATTACTCTCGCAGTTTGATTTCTCAGGTATTTGTGGCCGAGCGACGGATAGCAATGGATTTTCGGTGCGCATGGGAGGCCAGGATCTGAACTGGCGCTATGCATTACAGGTTGTGGAAAAGGATCGAGAGCTTGTCCTCATCGCCCGCAGCGCCTATCCGAAAAAAACAGCCCCTGATTTTCTGATTGGTCGAGTGGGTGGTACAACCCCAGACTTTGCCAAAATTGTCCTAGAACCAGGCTGGCGAGTGGCGCGTCGCATTGCCAATGGGAAATTAACCGGGCACTTCTATTTGACGACCGATCGGACCTTAGAACAATTGGTTGCCGCAATGGAGGCGAGTTCCGGTACCGCCGCAACGGGTCTTCCCAGTGGCAATGTTCCATCAACACCACCCACCGTGATGCCACCGGGTTCTGTGCCCATCACGACAACGCCCTCCGATCAGCCCCGAACAACCCCTCCCGGACCAGACATCGTCCTGCCGATCAGTCCTGCCGTTCCCCCCGCGCCACCCATTCGCTAACGCTTGGCATCGGCGAAACATTGAAAATCCCCCGGCGATCGCTAGCTAGAGTCCAACGATCGCCGGGGGATTTTTAATGTGAGTGCGTGATGATTCAGGATAATCCAGCCAAACGTGCCGACATTAGCCGCGCTTGCGTTTTGCGAAGACAGAACCGCCGATCGCAGCCAAGCCCAACATGATTCCGGGTTCAGGTACAGACTTGCCAGGATTCTCAGGATCAAAGCCTTTGTCACTGATGTTGAAGGAATGGTTGTCGGTTTCAAATCCGCCACCACCGATCTGGCTAATCACCATGCGATCGAAGACTTCGCTGGCATTATCCGCATAGAAATGACCAAATCCATTTTTCTCACCGCCATGCTGAGAGGCGTGGAGAGTTGCGGCTGCATTGAAATCATCTGTACTGTAGGTTTTCACCAAGGTGTCACCGCGATAGAAGGAGAAGGTGTTACCAGGGCTGATTGCGCCTAGGCCCACTCCAAAGTAATTGGCAGTGCTCGCTAGCTTGACGTTCACTTTATTGCCTTCGAATACCGCCAAGTATTTAGATTCATTGACTTCACCGTTTGCACCAGCGGGTGCCCAACCATCGTTCCGGACGCTGCTGGAGCCATCCGCCTTTTGGAAAGAGTATTGAGCGAAGCCTGTCGTGGGTGCTGCGCCAGAGTTGAAGTCAATGGTTCGCACAGTGTTTAAACCGGAGAATTTTGAGAAAGCACCTTTATTGGTTGAGCCATCTTGAGCCGCGATTCCATTGTCTACGCGGAATGAGAATGCTTGAGCGTTTCCAACTTGTCCAAGAACTGCGACAGCGCTTAAGGCTGCGATGGAAACTAAAGTACGGGTGAATTTCATGATAACGAGCGTTCCTGATTATGGATTGAGGTGAAAATTGTCAGTATGGTCTTTAGCTGCTTTGCGTTTGTATCGTTGCACCTGAAACGGTGCGATATGTTCATTATGTAAAATGCTTTGTGGGCTGGTTTGGGAAGATGTACTTATCTCTTGGAAGGGTGGATAATTCGGTGCAATTCAGCAACTGTGAGGGGTAAGTCTACGATCGTTCAATTCAAATCCCCGTGATTTCCGCTGCGATGCCGATTTGGGTTTGGACTATGAAATACACTCTATGTGAGGTTTATTTGCTCTTGTTGCTACGTATCGATCGCTGCGGCAGAATCACTGAAGGAATAGACCGAGAATTGATCTATTCCCTGCTGCTGGATGACAGTAGGGTTCATAACTTTATGAATGCAAAATCAGTGCTTTCTCGGGTAGTAGTAGAAAATTTTAGACTACAAATTTTTAGATTATAGGTTTTGCGGGAGAGCGATCGTGAAGGTTGTTCCCTGATGTTCTTGGCTTTCGACGGCGATCGTCCCTTGATGCGTTTCAACAATGGTCTGGGCAATGGCCAGTCCTAGACCTGTGCCTCCAGAGGCTTTCGATCGAGCGGGATCGACTCGATAAAAGCGATCAAAAAGCTGTGGTAGGGCAATTTCTGAAATGCCAATCCCGGTATCGATCACTTGCAGTTTCCACAGAGCCTGAGCATTGCGTTTACTGGTTTGGAGTGAAATCTTGACGGTGCCATGGCTGGGAGTATAGAGAATGGCGTTGCTGACGAGATTGGTGAGTAAGCGGGCTAGAGCAGATCGATCGCCTGTCATGGGAGCGGTCTGAACATCGCTAGCCAATTTGAGCTGAATCTCTTTCTCAGCCGCCGCAATGCCCTGTTCTTCTAAAACTTCTTCAATCAGGTCACGCAGGTCAACTTCGCCCCATTGCGGTTGAACAATGCCGCTGTCTTGACGGGCCAGGAATAATAAATCATCCACGAGTTTGCCGAGCCGACGGGTCAGCCGCTCGACGACTTGGAGGTGCGATCGAGTTTGGCCGGGTTCCGGGTCTGGATCGCTGAGGGCCACTTGAACGTTGGTTTGGATGACGGCGATCGGGTTGCGCAGTTCATGGGACGCATCGGCCGTGAATTGACGCAGGGTTTGATAAGACTCCCGAATGGGCTGTATTGCCAGACCCGACAGAAACCAACCCACGGCGGCGACGATGCCGATCATGCCACTAATGCCCAAGATGAGGTCAAAAAATAATTCGCGAATCGGTTTGGTTACTTCAAACCAAGGATGACTGACGCGCAAATACCCCAGAACTTGATTGCCCAGTTGAATGCGCTGGGTCACTTGTCGCAGTAAACGCTGGGAGTCAAGGCGAACGGTCTGGGTGTGGCTTTTGCTGAGGATGAGCGGTGTGGCGATCGGTTCTGTAAAGGTAGACCAGTCGAGTCCGCCCCGAGGGCTAAACCACTCTAGATCAATGTGATCGTCGCCTTGCTCTAAAAAATTGTCCCGAAAGCTGGCTTCAATATTGACCTGAAGAATGCGGGATTTGGGTTCAACGGGTTCGATGACGATCGATCGGCTGACGACTTCAACGACATGCTCAAGGGTGTCATCAATCCGTTCAATCAAGGTGCTACGAACATAAAAGTAAACCCCTGTTGCAAACAAGAGGAGCAGGACCGCAGTGACAGCGGTATACCAAAGAGCTAGTCGTCGTCGCGTCGTTTGAAACATGCGGAAAAGGCGTTCAGCTTAAAGCGGTTCAGCTTAAGGCATAAGTGGGCATTCTGTTTTAACTATAGGTTAAAAATACGACTATCTTTTTGAGGCAATCATGGGACTTGTAGAACGCAGAGCGATTAAAACATTTACCGAGGGTCAATATCTTCAACTGAAGCAAGAGATTGATACTGCGGCGGGATTTGAGGTGACGATCGAGGTGAACTGGGACAGTCTAGCGACCGAGGATTATGCTCATCTATACGAAGAAGCCTTCCCCCAAGTGTATTTTCGTCCTCTGATAGGGGCGATCAAGGCCATTACAATTGACGACCTCGGCCGAGAAGCTCTGAAAACGGGTCTAAAACAGATTCTGATCGACAATCGTGGCAGCAGTTGGCCCACCTTGGAAGCGGGCGTTCTGACATTGCCGTTTGATGCAGTTGCGAATCTGGATGCTTGGGCCGATCGTCAGCAATCCATTGAGGATGTTTTAGAAAAAGGTCTGTAGTTCAGCCTGCCTGCCGAGACTCATTTGAGATTTTGATTGACCGCCTCTGACAAAGGGATGAGGTTGACTTATTTTTTGGCAGGCATAATAGGAGAAGACTAATTTATTCTATCTTTAGAGGGTTTCCTACTATGAAACATTCATTCTCAGGTGCGTCTATTGGGTCGTCCATTCAATCCACGCTTTTGGCTTCGACCCTATTGACGATCGGATCCCTGGTCACGGTTTTAGGGACGATCGCCCCTGCCCAAGCCAAGCCTGTCACCGATATCCCCACGCCCACAGAACGCATGGCACAGGAAGATGCTAAGTTCTGGGTTCCGGTGGCTCGTCTGAGTACAGAGAAGCCCCAACGCATCACGGTCATTAACAAAACAGGCGTTTTGCTTGAATATTTGATTACGACTCACACGGACTTCCGAGTGCTAGAACCGGGCAAGTCGGCGACGTTGAGCAATATTGAGACCCCGCTCTTTTTGAATATCAACCCACAGGAGAGCAACTATAGTGTTAAATATACTGTCGCTGTAGATAAAAAGACCAACACCCTCAACGTGACTGTTTCTCTGACCAATGGCGAAGAAAATCGCACGCTGAACGTCAATGAAACGGGCGCGGTTTATCTCTACTAAGCTCGAAACTAAGCTCGAAATGCCTCAATGAAGGCGTTCACTTGATCGGTGCTGGGAGGGGCAAAGTCCAATAGGCTATTGGTCAGTAGGTCATCCCGTTCCTGGAATAAAGGCACCGATCGCTTCCCAAACTGGGGATTTCGATAAACCGTCAGGGATTGCCCTTCTGAATTGACCAATTGGGTCTGGGTCGGGACTTGAAAAAAGGCATGATCCAGGCTCGATCGCATTTGATGCAAAATCGGCATCAAGCTCTGTAATTGCGCCAGGGATTTCTGTAAGGCTTGGTTTTGGCGAGTGCCCTGGGGCATGGATTGCAGCATGTCGTTGAGTAATTGCTGCGTCTGTCCTGCATCCTCAAAGGGAAAGATCCCCGCCGCCCCAATCAAGAACAAGTCCCGATCGTGCCCCAAGTCAAAGCTCAAGGTGGTGCGATGGCGAGAGGTCGTCAGACTGGGCGTCGGAATGGGAATGACCTTGGTGAGTTTGCGGTAGGTGCTGGCGAGGAGGCTGTAGGCATCGATCGCAATGCAGTCATCTAATGTCACTTGAACTTTTGGTGCAGACCGATAGAAAAATTCGTAGGCGTCAGCCGATTGAAAGGTGTAGACTTTGCTCCGATCGCCATTGACACTCAGGTCCAGCCAACGACAGGTGGCATCATCCATTTTGGCTCCGTAGCGATGGGTGCCGTGAAGTTTAACGCCATTGATCTGTGCGCCCGTTAGATCTGCGTTGGCCCAGTCCACACCGGAAAGATTTGCGCTAGTGAGATCGACATGGACTAAGGTGGTTCCGATTAAGGTGGCATGGGCGAGGTCGGCCCCAGTTAGATTGGAACCGCTCAGAACTGCGCCGCTAAGGTCCGCCCAGCGTAGGTCTGCGCCGCTGAGGTCAGCCCAGCGTAGGTTTGCGCCTTGCAGGTTGGCCCCTTGGAGGGTGGCGCGGCTGAGATTGGCTTGGCGCAGTTCGGCGCGGGTCAGGTTGGCTCCGGTGAGATCGGCTCCGGTGAGGTCGCTGCTGTGGAGATTGGCTTGTTCGAGGTTGGCGGCGGTGAGGACCGATCGGCGCAGGTCCGATCGGCTGAGGTTGGCCCCGGTGAGATTGGCTTGACGGAGTTTGGTGTCTTGTAAATCAGCGGTGGAGAGATTGGCGCGATGGAGATTGCTGTGGGAAAGATTAGCGCGTTGGAGTTCAGCCTTGATTAAGGTGGCATGGCTGAGGTTGGCATGACTCAAATCCGCTAGGACGAAATTGGTGACACTCAGGTTGGCATAGCTCAGATCACAGTAGCTGAGGCGAGCCTTCCCGAGTTTTGTGACGTTGAGCTTCGCTCGGTGAAGATTAGCCCGTTGGAGATTGGCATTGTTGAGGTTAACGAGCTTAAAGGTAGACTCTTGGAGATTGGCATCACTGAGATCGGCACCCCGAAGATTTCCTTCAATCAGAATGATGCCTGGAAAATCCCGATTTCCAGCTTGATATTGAGTGATTAAATCGTCGGCATTCATGCAATTTTCCAGGAACTCTAGAGGGTGCGGTTCAATCGGTGAGCAGGGATTTTTGAGGGCAGATCTCGGGGTCTCTTGAAAAAGAGTATTCCCTGAGAGATAAAGAAATCCTCTATCTAGCAGTCTCCTGGTTTCGAGCGTTCTATCCTAGAACAGACCAATGCGAAGGGACGATCGGTGATGAAGCTGGGAATTGTGGGTTTGGGGTTAATTGGTGGGTCGCTGGGTCTGGATGCTAGGGCCTTAGGCCATCGGGTGGTGGGTGTGAGTCGCAAGGAGAGCACCTGTAAAAGTGCGATCGCCATGGGCGCAGTGGATGATGCAAGCACAGATGTCAGCATTTTGAGCACCGTGGACATGGTGTTTTTATGTACGCCCTTGTCGAAGATTATTTCAACGACTGAGCAAATTCTACCTTTTCTACCTAAAACGGCTATTCTCACTGACGTGGGTTCTGTGAAAGCGCCGATCGTGTCCCAAATGCAAGCGCTCCTCGCGGAGGTTCAGGCTCAAAATCCGTTTGTCGGTGGACACCCGATGGCGGGGACGGCGGAGACGGGCATCGATGCGGCGTTATCTGATTTATTTCGCGATAATCCCTACGTGTTGACGCCGACGGAGACGACTCCGGTTGAGGCGGTGAATGCAGTGGCGAAGTTGGTGCGATCGTTGGGGGCGAGGCTGTATCAATGTGATCCGATGACGCACGATCGGGCGGTGGCGTTGATTTCCCATCTTCCGGTGATGGTGAGTGCGAGTTTGATTGAGGTGTGTCAGTCGGAGCGAGATGCCTCGGTGCGAGAGTTAGCGGTGCAGCTTGCGAGTTCGGGGTTTCGGGATACGAGTCGGGTGGGCGGGGGCAATCCAGAACTGGGACGACTGATGGCGGAGTTTAATACCGATGCGCTGTTGGCGTCGCTATATCAGTACCGATCGAAGTTGGATCAGATTATTCATCAGGTGGAAATGGCGGAGTGGGATGCATTGGAATCCAAGTTATTGTTAACGCAGCGCGATCGGCCCCAGTATTTGAAAGGCTGAGATGCGCTTTGAGCAGGGACGCTGAAGGTTAGTCGTTGCGATCTTGCTCATCCGTCGTGGCTGCTATTATTAAGTAAAGATGATTGATCTTGGAGGAAGGTAATCATGTCACCGATTCGACAACAATTATTAGAGGCGATCGATCGAACTCCTGATCCTGATCTAGAGAAAATCTTGGGCTTTCTCAAAACGTTAACTTCTGAGATACAACTATCCTCTCAGTCGCCGAACTTAATGGATTATGAGGCAAAGATTCGTCAGTGGGATGCAATTCCAGATGATGTTGCAATGCAGATTAAGGCTGAGTTTTCGCAGGAAGATTTTGCAATGGCTGAGTTCTCGGCGACAAACTTTGCTCAATTCGCTCAAGAAACTGAATCATGAAACGCGGTGAAATTTATCTTGCAAGGGTCATACCAACGAGCCTTTCGGGAAAAACGATTGGGTGCTGGGTACTCTAGACCCATCATCGAATGTAAGCGCTCCAAATGTCCCCAATACCCAACACAGCAACGTCTCGACCCACACCACAGCAAATCCTAAAATCTGTTTGGGGCTTTGATGAATTTCGGGGAGAGCAAGGGGCCATTGTTCAGGCATTGTGTGCGCAGAATGATGCGTTGATTGTGATGCCGACGGGTGGTGGGAAATCCATTTGTTTTCAGGTGCCTGCTTTGGTCACGCCGGGATTGACGATCGTGATTTCGCCCTTGGTTGCGTTGATGGAAAACCAAGTGCAGGCATTAGCGAGTCGTCAGGTTTCAGCCGCATTATTGCATTCACAATTAGACCGATCGCAGCGCCGAAAAATCTTTCACCAACTCGAAACCCAAACGTTAAAGCTTCTCTATTTATCGCCCGAAACGCTGCTTAGCGAAGCTTTGATGGGGCGATTGATCAAACCCGAATTAACGATTAGCAATTTGGTCTTAGATGAAGCGCATTGTCTGGTTCAGTGGGGTGATGCCTTTCGTCCGGAATATCAGCAGTTGGGGACTGTGCGCGATCGGTTACTCGCAACTCGTCCTGTGGGAACGCGCATTGGAATGGCGGCATTTACCGCTACGGCTAATCCTGTGGAACAAAGCACGATCGTTCAAAGTTTAAATCTAAAAAATCCCGTTCAATTTGTTGAAGTTCCCTACCGATCGAACCTCGTTCTGACGAAACAACGAGTGTGGACACCCCGCGATCGTCGGCAAAAATTATTGAAATTCATTCATGCTCAACTGAAAACACAGCTCAAAACAGGCATCAAAACCTCTGGAATCGTCTACGTCCGCACCCGCAAAGATTCCCAGGAGATTGCCCAATGGCTCCGATCGAATGGCATTCTCGCTGAGGCATACCATGCGGGATTGATTACCTCAAAAAAACGCCAAATTGAGCAGGACTGGATGCGGGATGAGATCACTTGTGTGATTGCGACCAGTGCCTTCGGGATGGGTGTGGACAAACCCAATGTCCGCTGGGTCGTGCAGTATCAGCCGCCGCTCTGGTTGAGTGAGTATGTGCAGGAAATTGGACGGGCGGGACGGGATGGCAAACGAGCCGTGGGATTAACGCTGGTGAGTGAACGATCGGGATGGCTCGATCCATTGGACCAGGCTACCTGGAAGCATTCGATCGAACGATTGCATGAGCAAGTCAAAACACGATCGAGTGCGGAATTGCTGAAGATGATTCCTCCGCGATCGGAAGTTGAACAGTATCTCAATCACAGAGACTGTCGCTGGAATTATATTCAACAGTTTTTTGGAAATCAGGAACGAATGCAGCCCTGTGGTCACTGCGATCGGTGCGATACGAAGGTTGTTTGATATAAATAAAGATCCTGACGAACCGCCCCCTAGCCCCCAATTCTGGGGGTACCAAGCCATAAAAAAGCCCCCAAACTTGGGGGCTTCTATCATTCTTGCTCCCTCTCCCAAACTTGGGAGAGGGCTGGGGTGAGGGCCAATCCGGATCTTAGTTGAGATATTTCACCAACTGACGAATCTTGGTTTCCTGCCGCTCCATGATTTGTTCAGGGAACTCCAGTTCAATGAATAGGGCGCTTCCCCCGGTCTCCAAGCGATTAACTTGTGCCAGTAATCGACGCGGTGTGGTTTCACTCACGTCCTGACTCAGCAAAAGACCAACTAGAGGCTGGGTTTTGCGCAATTCTTCAACCTCAGGAAACGATCCGGGTTCAAGCTCTAGCCGTAAACTGCGATTCCCAATTTCCACCGCAGAGGCCCGATAGAAACTGCCTTTCCAATACAGTTGCGCATAGGCCGTAATCGGTTTGCGAAGGCGCATTTTGTTGTACTCAGGATTGAGCGACTGGAAGGCTCGACCCAAACTGGTCGTGATGAATTTCAGTGAACCCAATGGATCATCGGAGTTTTGACGGTTTTGGGAATACCATTCACGCACGTCAGAATAAATGACCACAGTTAGAGCATCCACCTGCGCCCGCGTTGGAGCAATGAAGTCTAAGGTGACAGAAAGCTGGGTGTCGTTCAACGGAACCGCTCGAACCACTTTGCTCTTCAAGAATGCTCTAGCGCCGAAGTCGCCAATCAATTCGATTTCTACTTCGTCTAGTAAATTAGTCCAGGATTCCAAAACTACTTGGCAGCCTGTTTCACTGACGTTGAGCGTTGTGCCCTTGAGGGTGTCCTCTTGACTGTAGATGACGGCTCCGAGCTTACGATCGAGTCGGTGGGACCTCCGCAGTTGTGGCTGCTCAAAGGCCACTAAAATCGACGCCACAATCAATACGAAGTTAAAGAAACTCCACGCCAAGTTAACCAACACAGCTTCCGATGCTTCCGGCTGAAAAATCAACCAAAACGGCACAGATAAAATCGAAGCAAACACCAAAGCACCAGAGAAGACCAGGCCCTTCGAGGATTCCCAGTCAAAGCTGCGCTTGGAGACGTTCATCCCTTTATCCGTCACGTTGAATGAACCCAATTTCGGGTTAATCAACGCCATAAAGGTGACAATCCCGGCATGGAAGGACATGGCAAATTCGTAGATCTCATTCCAGAACGAGAATCGAACATGCTTGTAGGTGATGAAGTTGGCGTAGGTCGCAATCACAATGTGCGGCAACGCATAGGCCAAAGTTTCCAAACCCAAACCGCGAATGGGGTTGATTCCAAACACCAAAAATAGGGCTGGGGCGATCGCATACATCAGACGCGGAAAGCCAAAGAAGAAGTGAGACGTGGCGCTGAAATAGCAAAGGCGCTGGGGAATGGTGAGTTTGAGTTTTGGGTTAAACAGTGGGTTTTCCAATCTCAAAATCTGCGCCATGCCTCTTGCCCAGCGGACCTGCTGACCGACATAGGCGGAGAACATTTCCGGTGCCAGTCCCGCGACCATGATCTTGTCGTAATAGACAGATTCATAGCCCTTAGAATGCAATCGCAGCGCCGTGTGGCAATCTTCAGTCACGGTCTCAACCGCAATACCGCCGATTTCTAGCAAATGCTTTTTCCGGACGATCGCCGCCGATCCACAAAAGAACGCCGCATTCCAGAAATCATTTCCCTTCTGAAGCACCTTGTAGAACAATTCATTGCCAACGGGGATCGTGCCGCCCGTCTGTAGGTTGCGCTCAAAGGGGTCAGGGTTGTAGAACCAGTGCGGGGTCTGGACGAGTGACACCTTTGGATTTTGGAAGAAGCCGATCGTCTCTTTCAGAATGGTCCGAGTTGGAATGTGGTCACAGTCCAAAATCAAGACAAATTCGCCGGGAGTCTTCGGGAGTGCCGTATTGATATTTCCCGCTTTGGCATGTTCATTGTTATCCCGCACCAACATCTGAACCCCAAGTTCAGCGCACATTTGGCGAAGTTCCTCGCGACGAGCGCGGTATTTTTCAGCCCGTCCGTCGTCGAGGATGTAGACGTTTTTGCGCGGGTATTCAACAGCGACCGCCCCTAACGTCGTTTTCCGAACAATTTCCACATCTTCGTTATAGGTCGGGATGTAGATATCAACGATCGGCAATTGATCGTCAGGAATACCCGTTAAATCAATGGGCTTGCGGTCTTTTAAACGCAGCGTCTGAAAAAACGACAGCGCCATGGTCAAGATCGCATACAACTCCGCCATGTAGAGGATGACGCTAAAAAAGGCATCAATCCAGCCACCCGTCAGGTTCAGGGTGTAGTTGGTTCGATAGTATAAGTACCGAAACGTGGTGATCAGGCTCAACCATACGAGGAAAAGGTGGAAGTATTCGCTCGTATTGGCATTGCTTTGACGCTTTTCAAGTTCCGTGACGCCCCAGGCAATCACAATCAAGAAGGCTGCAATCACCCCCTGTTGGAACACGGTCAGCGGCGTCACAATCAAAGGAATGGACAACAGGAAAATAAAGCCCATTAAGAGAACGAGCTGTCTTTGCGGGAATTTTGCAAAGAACCGATCGAACAACTTAGGAATAAAATCCACCATCCCAGAAATGACACGAGCACTCTTGGTGGGGGCGTACTTTTTGCGGGGCTGACTAGATTCAGTAGATTGACTCATTAGTTAGACTCTCCCGAAACACGCTTAAGATAAAGTTGAGCGATACCATAGAGCAGAATAGACAGGGCAATGATGCCTGTTGGCAAGAGCCACCAATTATTCTGGAAGAAGCGCCTCATCTTGCTGAGAAGATTGAGATTTTCAGAGCTGGTCCGATCGGACTGTTCTAAAAATTGGAACTGATAGGCATTGCTATCGTAAGGCGATGCGTTCTTGTTGGCTGAGATTAAGACCGTATCATTTTGCAGTTGCGAGAACCAGGAATCGTTACTTAACACATCCTGAACCTGCTGCATTCCGGCTTCAGTCTGAGCCGTCAATGCCAAAACCACCCGCTGGTCGTTGTCCCCCGATTTTGATTTCCACCAAGGAGAAAGAATACTCTTGATGACGCCCCCGTTGTCGGAGAAGTTTTGGATTTTGGCTTGTTTGAATCCACGAGTCAGGGATTCTAGCAGTTGGAATCCGCTCTTCTCTTGGAAGACTTCCGGCAGTGGGAAGCGATCGCGGGTTCCTACGGCCACTAGATGTTTAGACTCCTTGACCTCTTGGGGCAAGGCAGCGGCCAGATAGACGCTGTGCTTGACCGTATTGGTTTGGGTTTGGCGATCCATGGGGGTCAGACGGCCCATCCGTTCGCTGAACTTCATCAGGGTCATGATGTCCGTATCCGTAGGCTTATCGGGTAGGACGATCGCGGTCCGGGATAGGTCTTGAGGTCCGGCGAAGGGATAGCCCACGGTGGCCAGCTTCAAGTCAGGAAGCTGAACGGCAATTTCGCGGTTGAGGTTGAAGTTAGTATCCTTCTGCACCGTCCCCCAAAGCTGTTGGTCGGTGGTGGGACCGCATTTCTCTGGCTCCCGAGGCACCAGCTTAAAGTCCACCCCAATGCGGGAATTAGGTTTGATTAGGTTAGGCGGAAGATCCAAGGAGAAGGACTCGTTGGTGGCTCCGTTTTCATTGGTGAGCTTTTTACTGCCGACGCCAATATTGTCAATGAAGACCGAAACGGTGGATTTTCGGGTGTCAATGTTGGCGCTGTGGCTATATTTCAGCGTCATGGTGTTGCCCCGAATGAACTGGTCATCGGGTAAGGCTCGGAACGGGAATTCGACACGCGGGGCCGAAACGCCACGCACGGTGACATCCTGGAAGGGTTTGTTATCATTTCCCAGGAGTTTTGAGAGTTCGAATTTGTTGTCACCTGGGATAAAGCGCTGCCATTCTCGCTTGCCAGGGGAATTCACTTCAATGTTTTTGTCGCTGGTGACGAGGACGAACTGTCCGGTGCCGATTTTGGCGCTTTCGGTTTGGACGAGGAACTGGGTGGCTTTGGCGACGCCTTCGGGGGAGTTGCCGGAGATGATCAAGATGGGCGGTCCGCCTGCGGTGGCGGTGGTCATCATGAGGATCCCAACATCACCGGGAAGGGCGCTTTTGTTCCCGTCTAAGAACTTCCCGCCGTTGAGGGCCAGCGGGAGTTTGAGACTTTTCAGGGTGGGCTGTTCGTCGGGGGTGCCGAGGACGATCGTTCGATCGTTCCACTGGTTCGATTTCAGGTCTTTGACAAGGCTTGTCTCCAGGGGCCGAAAGTCGTGAATGCGGCCCAGATAGGTCTGAAATCGACTGGCTGCCGTGAGCCATTCGGAACTGGCTTGGGTCGGAGTCAGGTAGTTGATGCGACTGCTATCCAGGGCGAGGTTGTCGAAGAAGGGATAGGGGAAGCGAGCGAAATCTAGGGGGAGAGTTTTACTGCGATAGTCGAGCAGAATTTTGGAGTCGGGGAGAACTTCGGTCCAAAGGGCCTTGTCGTCGGGATTGGTGCAGGTTTGGGAGTTGGACTGCTGGGCGACGAGGGTGACTTCGTTGAAGTCTTGCAGCAGACCGGGGGGAATGTTGATGACCGCTTCGCCGATTTGGGCATCTTTCAGGTTCAAAGGGACACTGCCAATGCTGGTGTCGTTCACCCGCACAATCAGGTTAGATTTACTCGCAATCAGATTGGGAGAGTGCTGGAATCGGATGATGGCCTTTGCGCCATTGACGCTCCACGATCGGGGACGGGGAAATCCGATGCGAGATTCTGCATTGATGCCTTCTAGACGGAAGCGGTTGCCGATCGCTGGACTGCGATTAAATTCCAACAAATACTGGCTCTGAGGGCCTGTTGCGACTTCGACACCGGATTGCTTGAGGGGATCTTTGGAGCTGTCCGGAGTTTTCGGCGTCGAGGAGTTGGGCGTGGTGGTTGGGCTGGGCTGTGGCGTTGGCTGCGCGCCGGGTTGCGGTGCCGCGTTGCTGGGTGCGGCAGGCTCGGCAGGTGCGGGCGCAGCGGGTTCCGGTGCAGGCTCAGGTGCCGCCGCAGGCTCGGGTTCGGGTGCGGCAGGTGCAGGGGCGGCAGGCTCGGGTGCGGCGGCAGGGGGGAGGTCAAATTTCCGAATGACTTGGTCTTCTTGTTGCTGAAGCCCCTGGCTGACTGCGACTTGACGACCCTCGCCCTGGGATAGCACGATCACAAGCCCCGTCGCTAGACCCAGGGCACTTAGGAGTAAGGCTCTAGATAGGCTGCCTGTCATTCGAATGCGGCCAGCAGAGGCGCGCAGTTTGTGAAAGGTGGAGAGTAGTCGTGAGTTGCGCGTTTTCATAACAAGAATTAATTCGTTGAAATTTATTGTAAGAGGGCGGTTCAGGGCGTTTGCGCGAGGGCTTTTAGGCTACGGCTTTTGGGAGGACCGATTCTCTGGGAAAAACCCAGCCAGGTGACTGGAGAGGTCTGAAATCGGGGCAATCCCAAACCAGGCGAGGTTTTGGGTGTAGTAGGCCCGATCGTTGTCCCAAAAGCCACTTCGATAGCTAGGCATGAGTTTTTGCTGGTAGATGTCCTGGGCGATCGGACTGCCTAACTGCGAAAACGCAAGGTAGAGCATTCCATACTGAGAGGTTGAATCATAATCGACTTTGGGCTGACCGCTTAGATCGATTTGAGCTGAGATTTTGCGCTTATTTTGCCAACGTTGCTCAATATCCTTCAAATGGGTTCGAAGGTAATTCAATGCTCTCGTGTCATTAAATAGGGCTGCATCTAGCCCCACTCGCCACCAGACTCGACTTGCATCAAACCCATAATGGCTGGAAAGCGCTCCTCCTGACTCCAATGGCCTATATTTCCCCGAATCAGAGTCAAAATTAACCCAGTCACTGGGGAGTCCCACCTGCGATAGAGCGGCGGATTGCTCCAACATCTCATAGCTGCTATCCACCAACTGCATCCAGTCCCGATCGCCATCCACCTGGGCAAACAGCCGAAAGGCATAGGGTGCGAGGTAGGAGGGATTGAGGGTGATGCTGCTGCCTTTCCGGAAGGCGATCGTGGGTCCGGGGAGAAGATAGCGTTTTGATTTCACCTCTACGGTTGAGCGATCCCACAGGTCTTTGAGCTTGGTCTTGGCGAGGTCGAGATAGTCGCTGCGATT
>JAAFJU010000228.1 GCA_013298165.1 Synechococcales cyanobacterium bin31.maxbin.ball.101
TCCGCTGGCTACGCCTACGCTAGTTCGAATCTAGCTCGGCCCATTCACACCAGCCTATGTAGCTCAGTGGTAGAGCACACCCTTGGTAAGGGTGAGGTCATGAGTTCAATCCTCATCATAGGCTTAAGGGTTTCAGAGGCCGCAGCACCGATTTCAAGGTGCTGCGGCCTTTATAGTAACTGACCTATTTGGGTAGTAATAGGTCAGTTTGGGTATTAGATAACGGGCAGATAACGGGCAGTGATTTAGAACCCGAGCTTTGGAAGCTTGGGACGGTTGACCATATGGCCGTAAACCTTCATCACCATGGTCGTGTCCCGATGTCCCATTGTGTAAGAGACCGTTGGGGCATCAATTCCCTGTTCTAGAGCGTGGCTTGCAAAACTGTGACGCAGATTGTAGGGCGATCGGTGAGGGATGCCCGCTTGTTTTAAAACGGCCTTCCATATTCTCTGTGAGTAGTTGTGATCGCTAATCACTTTCCCGGTCGGTGTCGTGAAAATCAGGCCGTCAGGTTGTGAGTCTGGGTTATGGCGGGCCTTGAATAGGGTGATTAGGGTGTCGTCTAGCGGTAGAACGGTGATTTCCCCATTTTTGCGGCCTTTCTGAATCCGCCGATCGCCTTGACCACTGCGACTGAGGGAACCGGATATCGTGACCGTTTCCCGGCTGAAATCAATATGTTTCCATCGGAGGCCGATCGCTTCACTAGGCCGTAATCCCAACATGGCTAGAGTCTGGGTAAAGTCGTGATAGTGGCTGTAACGCGGGTCTAGTCGGAAGGTTTCGAGAATTTTACGAAGTTCTTCTAGGGTGAACGGTGCCTGAGTTCGTGACTTGGGGCCGGGGTCTTTGAGTAAGTTGATGTCGCTAAATGGGTTAGCGGTGAACCATCCCTGAGCCATGCCCCAGATGTAGAAGGCGTTAATCATTTTTAGGTTTCGGTTTGAGGTGCTGGGTGATTGTTTGCGATCGTTATTGAGGTAGGCCATAAAAGCCCGTGCCTGTTCTGGGGTTGTGATGTCCTCTCCAAAGTGGGTCAACAGTCTAAAAATCGTCTGATAGCGGTTGGCTATGGTTTGGGCTGAAACGCCATCCTCTTCCTGCTTAATCATCCACCGTTCCCATAGGTCTTTGGTGCTGAGTTGACGGGAAGGGGGCGCGGTCTGATGTTTTGGGAAGTACTTATCGCAGGTGCGATCGAACTGCCCTAGGGCGATGTCTTTGCCAATCTGTGCCGCAATATCCCGCGCTTTATGGTGATTGAGGGGGATATCTTGCAGGCCGGGGGAGCGATCGTAAACCTTCCCCTCGTGTTTCCATCGCAATCGAATCATCCCGCCACGGCTACCGATGGAAACGCCGCCCCTCTGATTGCGTTGCCGCTTTTTTGCCGCTGCCACTTACTTCCCCTCTGTCAGTTCGATCGCATCAACCCATCGATCGCGGGTTTCGCCGGGAACGCGGATCCGTGCCTTGTTGTTTGAGCGCTTGAGAACCTTCACCACGGTATCGACTTCATCCCAATATTTCCACTCTTCTCCCTCTTTCACCTCCGTCGCCAATAAGGTCTTAAAATCATCGTCACCATCGTCACCATCGTCACAGGCCATACTGGGCAAGGGTTTCAGCGGTGACAATGATTTTTTATCATCGTCACCATCGTCACTTTCATCGTCACCGCCGTCAGGTAAGGCTGAAACATGGTGACGATAGAAATCATCGTCACCGCATCTGTCACTTTTATCGTCACCGC
Organism: Synechococcales cyanobacterium bin31.maxbin.ball.101; assembly: GCA_013298165.1. Taxonomy (GTDB): domain Bacteria; phylum Cyanobacteriota; class Cyanobacteriia; order Leptolyngbyales; family Leptolyngbyaceae; genus JAAFJU01. The sequence continues at coordinate 1,757 of JAAFJU010000228.1, forward strand.
TGAAACCCTTATCTAGGTTGAGTTGTAAGGGGGTCGGTGACGATGGTGACGATGGTGACGATGATTTTAGAACTTGGAGGGTCACAAAACGAGTTTTGTTAGATCTGCTTGTCTGGTAGTCGATGCCTAAGGCTCTTAAATCAGATGCCAGCCTGGTTAATGTCTTGCTGAGGACGATCGCATTTTTGGGGAATCCACTTTTAGACGACTGCCAGACATAGGGACCGACTTGATTTCTGAGTTCACCCAGTAGCTCATTAGTCGAGCCTGTCCAGTTCGTTCGGTATTCCATGAAATCTAGAATCGCTTGACCCACGGGTGAGGATTCGAGTGCGGTTTCGTGGGTTTCTTCCCTCGTCTCTTCCACTGCCCTCAGGAACCGTCCCTTCTCCCATCCCATGACCTTTTCAACAGCCAAACCCAGTTCCACAAAACCCATAAAGCGCTCTCGGTTGCCCTGGTAGGTTCCCTTGACTTCTGGGAGGACGGCTAAGACTTTGGATGCAATGGTTAAAAGTGCCCCAAGTGCTTGGGGGTGAAGGGCTTCTAGGGTTGCTTCGTATTCGGCTTCTGATAGACGCTTTTTAGGTGGGTAGATGGTTATGGGGAAACATCGTGAAAGCAAGTCGCTACGGGTTGCGATCGTGTCGATGCCGTTCAATATCAAGAGGTTGCAGAAGTCGATTACGGTTTCACCTGTGTCGGTCTGTAAGGTGCGTTGGGAGTGACCGCCGCCTGTGGATGCAGTACAGAGAATATCGCTTTGGTCAGCGCTGATTCCTGAGAGGTTATCGATCGTGAGGACGTGCCTACGGGTTGCGTGAATTGCGAAATCTCGAATGTCTCCCACGTTCTTACGGGGCTTACCCAGTGAGGGGTCTACCAGCTTTTTCAGGGTCTTAGTGATAGTTGACTTACCAGATTGAAAACCGCCGTGTAAGAGAAGGATGGGATAGCCTTTCTCTGATTTGAGGCATTGGATGAGTAGGGTCAGGATGATGGTCCATTGTTCCTCGTCAAACTGACAGAGGTTTTTGATATCTTCAACCTGACCGCCTTCTACGGGCACAGGGAGAGGGGCACAGGCCGCACGGTTGAACCGTACCGGGGCATCACTCACTAAGCGCCATCCCTCGGGGGAGATTTCGATCGCCTTCCATGAGTCATCGGCTAAGTCGAGATAAGTCCGTCCTTCATGGCTTGCAATTCTGACGTAAACCTCTCGTTTCTCACCTGTGAACGTGGCTTGTGATTCAAGTGTATTAACGGCCTGTGTTACGGCTTCACTTGTGGCTGACTTCTTATTGAGTTGGTAGAACTCGTACTGTAGCCACTTCTTAAAAGCGGGTGCCCTTAGTGGAAGGGTTCGCCGGGTTCCCTCGTTGTGAATGTCGATATAGGCGGTTTCGTCTGGGGTGATGAAGAGTGAAATGTTAGAGGACAGTACCAGGTCTAGGAGTTGGTCAGCTTGGGGCCGTGTGTCTTTCTTCTCATATTGCGGTTTCTCGCCGGGGGGGAGTGTCGTTACTTGTTCGGGTTCGGGCCGTCTGGGTTCGATCGCCCCCAATATCATTTCCTTGGTTGCGCCGTCGTCATTGATCCAATCTGCAATATCAAAGCCCTTTGCTTTGGGAAGTGAGCGGCCCCATTGGAAGGATGTGGGATTGGGATAGAGCCAGGGCGCGCCGGGGAAGTCCTCAGCAATCATGTCAGCGTGTTTGATTCCCGGTTCATCACGATCGGGACAAATCACAACCGCCGCGCCTTCCAAATCTTCCAAGTAATTGGGATACCCATAGTCTGTCCATTTCCCGCCGCCGCCGAGGGCACAGGTTGCCGCAATCCCTAATTTGTGAAGGGCTGTAACTTTACCCTCACCTTCGACAATGAGAAGCGGCTCACCATGTTTGATTGCGTCTTGGTTGATGGGTTCAAAAATGCGGTAGAGGTGAAGCCGTTCCTTCACTTCGTCGGTTAGCCCTTTGGACCACCGTTTCCCGTCCCAATGCTCTTGCCAAAATCGCCGCTTCCCTTTGCCGTCGTCACGTCGTTGGACTCTACAGAGGGGAAAGACAGAACCTTTCTCTATGCCGTCATAGATATAGGTTTGTGAGCTTTCTTCTCTGATGGGCTTTTCCCATTTTGGAGAGAGGGTATCTATGATGCGTTGCTTTCCTTCGTCGGTGTCCATACAGGAACAGCCACGGCTGAGGTATGCGCCTGCTTTGGGACCCGCGATCGTAACCTTGAAGTTCTGAGCGTTGCAGATTGGGCAATGGTAGGAACGCTCATTGGGGCCATGACTGCCGCCGTCGTCAGTGAGCTTGTCTAGATGGTCACGTATATCGAAAGACTGACTACGGTTGCTGTTCGTCGGTTCCTGCGTCATCATCATCGTATTGTTTTTGATGTTCGGCTCTGAGCCGATCGCCCTCAGAAAGTCACTCTGAGGGTTTTTACTTTTTGGGGCGATCGGTTAGAGCCGGGTTTACATGGGAAACGGATCCACCTCTCAGAACGGTGGATTTATTAGCTCTAGAGCGGTTTGATTGGGTAATTCATGGGTTACGATCGGTGCAGTAGAACTTCTTTTTGCGAGAGTTTCTTACTAAATGAGACCTGGCTATTCCCGTAGCCAGGTCTTTTAGTATTTGGTTTCATAGTTGGTTGGATGGTAGGGATTGACGGTGGGCATCGATCGCCCTTTGGTGGGCTTCTGGGTTTGTTTTGCGGTTGGCTAACCAATCTTCTAACAGTGGGACGTTATAGAGAACCGATCGCTCTCCTGACTTCACCCAGTGGACTCCCTCTATTAGAGAGGCTTTTATCTTGGCGGAACCATTACGCCATACCTTGAGAGTGTTTTTAGACAAACCAAAATGGGCCGCTGTTGCGACGCTGTTCATGTATTTCATAAAGACCTGTAGAGATTCAGTTGGGTAACAATAGTGTTTAAACAGATTAGTACATTTCTTCAGTTTGCGATCGTATTTGCATAGAAATCTTTTGGAACCGTAAACCGATTTACGGTTCTAACCCGACCAATAGTTCGGGTTCCCATACGGTTGACGGTATACCGTTGACAGTACATCGGTAGACGCAACGTCTAGACGCGACGTTGATGTCGCGACATTGATGTCGTAAACCGGGTGTTAACTTCCGGGTGTTAACTACTGGAAATCTATTTCTTTCGATCGTAGTGAACACTTGTTCAGTAAAGCGTGAAGTCTGAAGCGCTTCTCACTCCAAGCTTTTAGGGATAGTGTGCAACGTGCGCGTGCAACTTGCACGCTATCGGTTAGATCTACGCGGAACCGGGTAGAAATACACGGTTTTATATAGTCAACTATGCATAGTTAACTATAGGAAGTTGACTGTATACATCGTTGACGATGTGTTTGCACGATGCAATTGCATGGTGCATATGCACGCTGCGTAGTCAGGCTGACTAGTCAATCTGACTACCCCAAAACGACTACGCTAATCTGACTACTAAAAATGAAATACACCGTCAACGGTGCCACGTTAACGGTGTATTTCCGAAGTTAACTTCCGAAGTTAACTTCGCATTTTGTTTGCTCAAACTTGCTCAAACTTTGATGATGAACCTAATAGAAATGCAGGTTTAAGCGCGATCGTCCCTCTACTCTTCAGGTTCGATCGGTTCCTCTTTTTTGCCCTTTGGTCTACCAGCTCCCGATCGCTTCCCACCCTTTCCACCTACAGGCGGTTGCTCGGTGAACGGAATCAAGCCCTTTCCTTGGCAATGGTGGAATATCAGGGTTTCCAGGTAATTGTTAGTACTCGTTCCCGTCCCTTCCGCGAGCGTGTCCAGAAAAGCTAGAAGTC
>JAAFJU010000026.1 GCA_013298165.1 Synechococcales cyanobacterium bin31.maxbin.ball.101
GCTCAATGACGCGATCCAACTCACCCAAAAGGCCATCAACCGTCTCGGTCACTGCTTCGAGATTCCTGAATTTTTGCAACTGGCCAATCAGCCCGACGTTCGCAATTACACCCTAGAAATCGTTGGTGGCTTTATCAAAGATCGGAATGATGTTGACCAAATCCTCAGCACAGCCTTGGTGGATTGGCAACTGAATCGCTTGGCGGGAATCGATCGCGACATTTTACGAATTGCGATCGTGGAAATGACCCGTCTGGGAACGCCCCCCGAAGTGGCAATTAATGAAGCAGTAGAGCTGGCAAAGCGTTACAGTGAAGAAGATGGGCATCGGTTTATCAATGGCGTGTTGAAACGGGCCTTTGATCAGTTGGGCTTGAAGAAAACGCCTCGGGGCGCAAAAGGAGTAGTAGAGTAATGACGTTTAATTGGTTTAATCGCGCGGCTGAATCAGAAGAGCAGACGGAGGCCCCTAAGCCCGAAGAAACCACCGCACCCGAGACCGCTGCACCTGATCCAGCGGAGGCGTTGACGTTCGCAAAAGCCGCCTACGAACGGCTGAAACAAAAGCAACAGGCGGCTGCGCAACTAGCTGCGCAGCAAGCCGCAGAACAGAAAGATGACGCAGAGCCTGAAGCGGCTGAACCTGAAGCTGTAGAACCAGATGCCGAACCGATCGTTTCAACCCTGGAAGCCCCTACGATCGTTGCATCAGAACCAGAACCGATCGAAACGCCCGAAGCAGAACTAGCGCCAGTTGCTGCGATCGAACCCGTAGCACCGATCGAAACTCCCGAAGAGCCAGCAGTCCGTCCTCTCTGGATGCAGGCCCAAGCTGAAACCGAAGCTCGGTTGGAAGAATTTCGGGCAACGGCGATCGTCACAGAACCCGAGCCTCAACCTGAACCCACCGCTAAAAAAGTTGAGTACATCTATCCCCCTGACCTCATCCTTGATGACGGCTTCACTTGGGGCGCGGAAGTCCTGGCTGCTCAAGGCCGTCGCGTCGAAGATATTTCCCTCGAAGAAATCACCTGGCTCAAACGACTGCGCCAAGGTCTCGACAAAACCCGACGTAATCTCGTTAACCAACTTAAGGCGATCGTCGGCCAAGGTCCCCTCAACCAAGACGCTGTAGACGAAATTGAAACCCTGCTTCTACAAGCAGATGTCGGCGTCATGGCCACAGACAAAATCGTCGAAGCCCTACAGACCAAACTCCGCAATGAAGTCCTGCCGCCAGATGAAGCGATCGCCTTCCTGAAGCAACTCCTGCGGGAAATGCTCGACGCGCCTTACACCACGGGCGGTTACAAACGTGGGTTCTCCCCTGAAAAGGACAAGCTCAACATTTGGATGATGACGGGTGTGAACGGCGCGGGTAAGACGACCACGATCGGCAAAATCACCCACGTCGCCTCCAACTCCGGTTACAAATGCCTGATCGCCGCCGCCGACACCTTCCGCGCCGCCGCCGTAGAACAGGTCAAAGTCTGGGGTGCGCGCAGTGGCGTCGAAGTAATTTCCAACCCAGGCCAAAACACCGACCCCGCTGCTGTGGTCTTCGATGCCATCAGCGCCGCCCAGTCTCGCGGAACCGAACTGCTGCTGATCGACACCGCAGGCCGTTTACAAAATAAAAAGAATCTGATGGACGAACTCGCGAAGGTCCGGCGCATCATCGACAAAAAAGTGGGCGATGATGTCCAGATTGAAACGCTGCTGGTTCTGGATTCAACCTTGGGACAAAACGGTCTTCAACAGGCCAAGGTGTTTTCCGAAGCGGCCCAAATCAGTGGCGTTGTTTTGACAAAACTCGATGGCACGGCGAAAGGCGGGATCGCGCTGGCGGTCGTTGAGCAGCTTGGATTGCCGATTCGGTTTATTGGGGCTGGAGAAGGCATTGAAGATCTCAGACCGTTCTCGGGATATGAATTTGTCGAGGCATTGATCAGCGGCTAATGCCTCAGTTTTTCCCGGCACTTAACGGGGTGAAAGCATGAGCGAGTTAACAACATTCGAATTCGGCAAAGGCCTTTCCTACGCCAACCTGTGCAACTGCCGCAGTTGTACTTAAAATTCCCCGATCAACTAAATCTCTACACACTGTGTAGAGATTTAAGCTGGAGCCACCTACGCCTGATCATGCGAGTCGGATCACTCTTTAGCATAAGCACAAAACTCTTAACTTTGTGACAGTTGGTAAGGGGATGGGTCCGATCGCAGCCCGCTTGCTAGGATGAAAGAACCATCCATTTAGTATTCTGCGGTTCCCATGGCTCAACTTACCTTTAATCTCCCCACAGGCTCAGCCCGCGTTGAACTCAGCACCATTGAAGCGATCGCCATCCAGAAAGCCCTCGCTGGGCTATTAGAATCCCTCAAAACCATCGCCAAGCAAACCGTCCCTGCGGGTCGTCCCACCCCTCAGCCCGTCTTTGAATATCGCCAAACCGATCGGCTCTTTTTAGAAATTTTCTGTAACCCCAACCTCTATCCCAGCCCCTTTGCCGCAAAAGTCTTACTCACCATTCGGGACACTCAACTCCGACTCACCGTCGAAACAGACCTGACCCAAATGATCGAAGACGTCAATCAATTTGTCGAAGCTCACGCCTAACACCAGGATGATTGATCCGGATGATCACGGAAAATCCCCACAGGCCGAAATCATCGATTTAAAATAGACAAAGATGACACACCCGAGGCACCGACGATGAATACTGATAATCTTTTACAACTGTTCCAGAACGGCTTTCGCGTTGCGATCGGCAGTGCCACCCAACTCGCCGAAACCCTCCAAAACCCCCAGACCACGACCGAAACCTGGAATCGCCTCACCCAAAACCCCACCCAATTTGCCCAGGACCTCGCCGAAAAAGGCGCTAAAACGGAGCAAGAAGCTCGTCAAGCCGTCGATCGGCTCTGGCAACAGCAGAATCCCTCCGAAGTCACCATCACAACCACTGCCACCGCCGTTACCCCCGATGCACAGGCTGAACTGCAAGATCTGATGGCACAACTGAAAGCACTTCGATCGGAAATTGCGCAGCTTCGACAACAGCGTCAAGCCTAAAGTATTTAAATTTAAGGATTTGAATCAAATGATAAAGCCGCTAGAACAACACTGGCGGCTTATCTTTTAACTGACTCAAATGCAATACTTCTTAACATGAACTAATACGAAACAGTCCGTTCCCAAATGCGTTCTAAGCTTTCCACAAATGCCCGTTGACGCATTAATTGACGATGAAGATGTAACGTTCGGAAACTAATCCCAACCAATACCACACCCGGCAAACCAAGATAAATCATTTTGAGTAGCATGTCAGTTGCTCCATCAAGGGGTTGAGCAGAGGAAGTCACAGGAGAACGTTCGCAAATTACCGCCGTCGGTGTCGTCGTAGAAGGCTGACAGGTCAGCGCTTCGCCCTGGTCAGTTCGGGCCGCAAAGGCAGGACTGGGTGCGGATGGGTTCGACATCTGAGCCATCACAGGTTCCGACATCAAGACTGAAAACCCACAGACGATCGCAGCGATTGCTCCGAAATGAAACGCTCCGACAGGTCTTGGCTTCATCACGGATTCGGAAGATGGATGCGGAACAGAAGACCTAACCCGATCGGAGTGAGTTGGATTGCCATTCATAGAACTCCTCCAAAATTGAAGTGAAGGTATGAATCCCTGCTGAATAACTTTAGGGATCGTCGGACTGATGCTTCTAATCTTAAAAGATGAAACCAAAGTCAAACTCATGCCTTAATAATTGTTCGCTATCTCACAACGCCTGATTGATTTCACTGCATAAAAAGACTGTAAAAAAAAGAACTAATCCTAAAGAAAAGATTACAAATCAAATCATTTTGGATGAGTTCTTTGAGTCGTTGCTCTTGAGTCATTGTTTTGAGCAAGTTGTTTTTTAGACGAGTCGTCGGGAATTTATTTTCGAGGATGGGTTTCATACCCAAACTTATTGGGATCGGCGGCGGTCAGGTCAATATCTGCCAAGCCGTACTCAGCCCAGCGTTGACTGACTGTTTTAGCCGTCTCAGGATCGCTCACCAAGGCTTCTCCCCAGACTCGATCGGTTTCAGGATACATCTTCGTCGTCGCATCAATGCCCATCTTGCTGCCTAGACCCGATCGTTCCGTCGCAAAGTCCAAAGAGTCAAAGGGATTATCCGGCAAAACAAAAACATCCCGAGCGGGATCAACCTTGGACGTCATGGCCCAAACCACTGCACGGGGATCGCGGATATTAATGTCCTTATCGACCACAATGACAAACTTGGTATAGGTAAACTGCGGCAACGCACTCCAGAATGCCAATGCAGCCCGTCTAGCCTGACCGGGATAGGATTTATCAATGGACAGAATTGCGGCCTTGTATGAGAGCGATTCCATCGGTAGAAAGAAGTCCTGAATCTCCGGCACCTGCTGTCGCAAAATTGGGGTGTAGATCCGATTGAGGGCGATCGCCATCATGGCATCTTCCTTCGGTGGACGACCGCTGAAGCTAGTCATGTAGATGGGATTTTTGCGGTGAGTCATGCAGTGGAAGCGGATCAGCGGCGCATTCTCCCGCACGGGACCGTAGTAGCCCATGTGGTCCCCGGCAGGACCGTCCACGCCGATTTCGCCCGGTGTAATTGTCCCTTCTAAGACAAACTCTGACGTGGCGGGCACTTCTAGATCGACGGTTTTACATTTCGCTAAGTGAAGACCCGAACCACTGTACAGACCTGCAAACAGCCATTCGGACATGTCTAGCGGCAATGGGGTCGCTGCTGCCATGATCACGATCGGATCCACACCGATCGCCACTGCGACTTCCAAGGGTTGGCCCAGTTCTGCCGCTTTACGCAAGTGACGGGTTGCGCCGCGCACGGACAGCCACTGCACCGTCATGGTGTTCTTGTCTTGGAGCTGGAGACGGTAGACGCCGATGTTGGGGATTTTGGTTTCGGGGTCTTTGGTAATCATTAAGCCGAGGGTAATCACCTTCCCTGCGTCGCCGGGATAAACCTTCAGCATGGGGATTTGGTTCAGATCCACCTCATCGTCCTTTAGGACCACCTGCTGACAGGCGGGAAACAGATCCAGATCTGGTTTGGCCTTCAACACGTCGAACAGCACTTTGCCCAGATCAAAGGCTTGCTGGATTTTTTTGGGGGGACGAGGTTGGTAGAGGATGGCTAGCTTTTTGCCGAGGGCTTCTAGTTCGTCAACGGACTCCATGTTCATCGCTTGGGTGATGCGATCGACGGTCCCCATTAAATTCACCGCCACGGGGTAGGGTGAGCCTTTGACGTTTTCAAAGAGCAAACCCGGTCCGCCGCATTGCAACATGCGCTGAGCGATCTCTGCGATTTCTAAATCGGGGTCAACAGGCACCGTAATCCGACGCAACTTTCCCTTATCTTCGAGTTGCTTAATAAAGCCCCGTAAATCTCTCGGCATACTTTTAACCTAGTTTTAACCGTAAACCCAATCCTTTATCGAACCGTGCGAAGGCGATGGGTGGCGATCGTAATCCCCCCATCATGACGCGCTAACACGGCCGAAATCCACCGCGTCTCTGGAACTGCCGAGGCCATACCCAGCTTGAAAAAACCACCCGATCGAAGACGACTGAGTTTCACGACAGAGCTGTCAGTCTTCGGAAGGGGAGCTTGAGCCTTGCGGGGCTGAGTGCGCCCTGTGAGCAATTCTGCAAGGGATGGAATCTTCAGTTGAAGCTGGCTTTGCGTTAACAGCAAAGGGGAAACAGGGTTGTCGAAAACAGTGCCCATAAATAAGTCATCTTCCATGGGTTCCTGGACGATCGCTTCATACTTGAATGCCTTCCCAACAGGAACGGTGTCCGGCAAATTAACGATGACCGTGGGAGGCTTTTCTCCGATGGAAATTCGAGTTTGTTCTGACAGGATGGCTTGCGATCGAATGCGATTGGCCTGTACAGTCTGCTGCGATCGAATGGTGCCGCTGATCTTCCAGACTTGCCCTGCGGGATTACTCCGACGACCGTTGATCGTGGTCAAGGTTTCGATCGTTTCGTTGCCCGCCGTCATCTCACTGCGAAGAATTTCGGTTTTGTAGGTGAGGTTGGGATATTGCTTCCAGAGGCGCTGCAGGGCTTGGGGGAGACTCTGGCGGTTGTAGCCATCTTCATGGCTGTAGTCGTCGGTCAATAGGTCAGAGACCGCGCTGAGATTTTTGGTGTTAAGAGCAGTATCTAGGGCACTTACTAAGGGCTGGCTCGGCGAGGCAACAACCGCAAAGGCTTTCTCATTAAAGGGAATGAGAGCAAGTAAGGCGGCAGCAGAAAGAGTCCAAAGTCGAGCAATGATCACAATGCGTCCTGTCATCTGGTGAAGGTCTGTAGTAACCACAAGGATACCTAATCCAGTATAGAGGAGTCGGTGGCGAGACGGACGATCGATAGTAGAATGCGTCATGTCCCACCCCCAAGAATTTGAGTTCGGTCTTTTCTGTGGCTTCTTCTAATTTTTCTCAACCGCGTCTCCTGATTGCTGCCAGTGGAACCGGAGGCCATGTGTTTCCAGCGGTGGCGATCGCGGAGCAACTGACGGATTATCACATTGAGTGGCTGGGGGTGCCCGATCGGATGGAGGGCAAGCTGGTGGGCGATCGCTATCGGCTCCATACGGTAAATGTAGCGGGGTTTCAAGGAAAGCCCGGTCTGGGCACGATCAAGACGCTATGGCGACTGATTGCCTCAATTCAGACGGTTCGCACGATTTTAAAGCGCGGCAAGTTTCAAGGGGTGTTTACGACGGGGGGCTATATTTCAGCTCCGGCCATCATTGCGGCGAAGTCCTTGGGGCTTCCTGTGGTGTTGCATGAGTCCAATGCGCTACCGGGAAAGGTGACAAGATTTTTAGCGCCTTGGTGTACAACGGTAGCGGTAGGGTTTGCAGTGGCGGCGAAGTCTTTGAAGGCCAAGACGGTTTGCACAGGGACGCCTGTTCGATCGCAGTTTTTTGAAACCGCTGAAACTTTAGAAGGATTAGAAGATGTTCCCAAGGATGTGCCGTTAGTCGTGATGGTGGGAGGCAGTCAGGGTGCCGTAGCGTTAAACCAATTGGTCCGGGATGCGGCTCCAAGATTGTTTGAGCAGGGCATTTGGCTGGTTCATCAGACGGGCGAGTCGGACCAAAAGGCTAATAGTTTAAGTCATCCACAGTACCGATCGCTTCCCTTTTACCCACACATGGCAGCGTTATTTCGGCGGGCAGATTTGGTGATTGGCCGATCGGGTGCGGGGACGTTAACAGAACTCGCCATGACCCACACGCCATCGATTTTAGTGCCCTACCCTTACGCAGCAGAAGACCACCAAGCGATCAATGCCAAAGAGTTTGTCAAAGTGGGTGCGGCGCAGATGTTTCGGCAATCGGAACTGCAACCGGAAACGCTAGCGGAAGCAGTTTTAGGATTGCTGGGGTCGCAGCCAGAAGCACAGGCGAAAAAGCAAGCGATGCGATCGGCAGCGCAATCGTTAGCAGTTCCCGATAGTGCAAAGCGAGTCGCTGATTTATTACGTGAATTGATGGTTGCGTAGTCCCTGACGAACCGCCCCCGGCCCCCAAGTTTGGGGGAGTAAGAAGCATCTCCATAAAATCATAGCCCCCAGAATTGGGGGTTTGGGGGCGGTTCGCCAGTATAAATTGCAAAAACAAACCATTTAAAAAAACAACAGATAGGACGATCGAACATCATCGATCGTCCTATCTGGTTCAATCCAATCAAATCAAGCTAGAGTTCCATGGCTCCCAATGCATGAGCCATCTCATCCATTGGATCAAAGTCACTATGAGAACCACCACCCACAGTTTGGAGCTGTTTCTCATTACTTTGCAGATTGGCATAACTGCGTGTATGCACGTTATTACGGGGTTGAATCACGCCATAGCCGCTGTGATTGCGTTCGTAAATGACATTGATTTCACCTGTTTCCACATTGCGGAACATATAGAAATCATGGTCTACCAATTGCAAATGACTTAACGCATCTTCGATCGTCATCTCCGGCATGGAGAAATACTTCATCCGCACCACTTCCGGCGGTAATTGCGGTTCCTTTCCTTTGTAATCTAGAGTGACGATCGGCGTCTCAGCCATCGCTAGTACTTCTTTAATTGGCTCTTGATGGGAGTTACGGCGACGTTCCTTATATTTTTTTAACTGTCTTGCAATTTTATCAACCACTAAATCAATACTCATGTACAGGTTTTCGTTACTCTCCTGCGCTCGAACGACGGAACCATTGACATAGATTGTCACTTCAGCGGTCTGCTTGCTGGGGAAGACCTTCGGGTTTCGCTCTACCGAGAGGTCAACATCAACTTTGGTGAGATTCGGACTAAAGTGAAGGGCAGCTTTTTCTATTTTCTGGTTAACGTACTCACGAATCGCATTCGTAATTTCGATGTTTTTACCCTGGATCACAAGCTTCATAAGCCTAACTCCACTAAAAAGATGAAATTGAGTAATCAAACATCTGACTTAAATGATCATAGATCGATGAGATGGGCAGGCGAGGATACATCACTCAAACCTTGTCGTAGAAACCATCTTAGACGTCAAAGCATTTGTCAGAATCATACTAAAATTACCAGAATCTAATCACTCAATCCAATGACCAGTTCATTGGCTAATTCTCCCCAAAACGTTGAGGCAATCAACTCTAGAACCAAATGTGCTGCGCTGTAAAAGAGATTGGTGAATTCAGTTCTTTTAGGTGATGTAAACAACATAGCATTCTCCCTAACGATGTAGTGACTAAGTTAAAATCCTTTAGATTCGCGTGATATTTCTTGATGTTCGCAGGGGTGGAAATCTAAGCGATTTGACGCAATGTGTCCTACTAACTATGGTAATTTTGAAGTATTGCGAATTTGTATTGATTACCAAACCCCCAGTTTCAAGCCTCAGTCTCAAGCCTCAGCCCTAAACCATACCTATGCCCGTCATTGCAGTCCTAGATTATGATGCTGGAAATTTACACTCTGCCTGTAAGGGTGTAGAAGCCGCAGGTGGAGAAGCGATCGTCACCGATTCAGCCACCGTTCTCGCCCAAGCCGATGGCATTTTACTGCCCGGTGTGGGCGCTTGGGATCCGACGATGCAAAGTCTCCGATCGCACCAGCTTGAGCAGCCGATCAAGGCTGCGATCGCCTCAGGCAAGCCCTTTCTGGGCATTTGTATGGGCCTTCAGGTCTTGTTTGAAGGCAGTGATGAAGGCGATGATCCAGGACTCGGCATCATTCCCGGTCAAGTCCGTAAGTTCCAGCCAGAATCCGGCATTCGCATTCCCCACATGGGCTGGAACCAGCTTCATCTAACCCAACCCCAAGCCCCACTCTGGACCGCTACGCCAGAAGAAAGCTGGATGTATTTTGTCCACTCCTATCATGTGGTCCCGACAGATAGTACGATCGTCGCCGCCACCATCACCCACGGATCGCAAACGGTCACGGCAGCGATCGCCCAGAACAATCTCATGGCGGTTCAATTTCATCCCGAAAAGTCCTCAGACTCCGGCATGGCGCTACTGGCAAACTTCGTAAAATTGGCGTCGTCCAACTAGCGTTTCTCAGAAAGCCTGTCGATCGTCCGATCGATGCTAGCCCGAATGTTATGAATCAAATATAAGTCTTCCGCCGCAAGTCGAGCCAAGGCTTTGATCACATAAGTTTGGGCGCGATCGTTCAGACCAATGCGCTGCATCAGTTGCAATGTAGAATCTTTTAGGCTGGCATATTGGGGCGTGGGCATCGGTTCACGATTCAATCTTTGATCCTTAATTTGCACCGTCGTCTGCGCCTCCGAAAAGACAAAACTAAACACCATCACTGCCTGCGCCAGATTCAGCGACGGATAGGTACAGCTTTGGGGAATGGTCGTGAGCAAATCGCACATCGCAATATCCTGACGGCTCAGACCCGATCGTTCTCCCCCAAACACCAACGCCACTCGGGTTACAGCTTCGCCCTTCGATCGCAACACCTCAGGCAACTCGCGAATCGAAACATAGTGATGTTTTTCCAATCGATGCCTTGCCGTGGTCGCACAAGCTAAATCAATATCGTGCAGCGCAGCCGACAGATCATCATAGACCTTAGCCTCTTCCAAAATATGCTGTGAACCATGGGCCAAAACCCGAGCCTTCTCCCCCAAATGATCGGTTTTGGGTCTGACAAATCGCAAATCGGAATGCCCCATCGTGTTCATAGCCCGAGCCGCCGCACCAATATTGGCGGCTTCTTCGGGTTCAACAAGGACAAAGGAAAACTGAATCACAGCAATCAATAGAAGCAATTTATCAATGCTCATCATAGCAGCCCAAATCATTCCTACTCCCCGCAAAACAAATAACCGCCGTCCTGAATTCAGAACGGCGGTTATTTGGATCGGTTATTTAGATTTCAAGATATTTGAATTTCAAGATGTTTGAATTTCAAGATATTTGAAGATCCTAGTCGCGCCCCGTCAACTCCATCACAATGCTCAACACATACCAAAACAGCAGTGCCACCGACGCAAAGAGTTCTAACGAAGCTGCCACATATTGATGCTTCTCATAGTTGTGCATCACCTTCGAGGTGTCATACAAAATCGCCGCCGATGCAAAAATCACCATCGCCGCCGAGAAGATCATCCCTAGATTAAAGCCAAAGATGATACTGCTAACAATCAAACCCAGAGCCACAAAGCCCGCAATCTGAAGAATCCCACCCAGAAAGGAGAAATCCTTCTTCGTGGTAAAAACGATCGTCGTCAATCCAGCAAAGAGACCGATCGTCATCACCGCCGCCGTCGGAATCACATTGGGACCGACTCGACCCGCTAGCCACAGCAGCGGCATAAAAATAATCGCCTCCGCCACCACATAGATTCCAAGCCCCGTGTACTGCGTCTGTTGGCTCGCCTTAGCCGTCAGTTCTCGCGCCATCCAGCCCAACAGCGCAAAGCCACCGATAATCGCCAGCCACCCTAAGCGATTACTCAGCATCGCCCGAGAGATCGACTCTGCAATTCCAGTCGTAAAAAACAACATCTCTAGGGCAATAAAGCCACCCACAGCCCCAGCGAGATGTGCGTAGGTATTGCGGATAAACTCAGCCCGTTCACTGGGACGTAACTCAGAAACACTTTGCATACGTTGCATCCTCTCTACGGAATCTACAAAAATTGACACTAAAAGCTCATAATTGCTACCAATCTAACGAACTTATGCAAAAACGTCCTTAAGTAAAAGTACAGGTTTCAACCCGAACAATCTTCCCTAACTGAACAGTCTTCGCAGGCTGAGCGGAGTCGTTCGCGAAGCGTTGCGTCAGCAACGCCTAAACCCAATCCGTCAAGACCGAAACTTGCACGATCGGATTCCCGCGATAAAATAGCGCAGAACGTCTATTTTTTATTTAAAGTGTGATTTCCCATGAGTCTTTTTGATCAAATCCTCGGCGCGGTAAATAATCCTGAGCAACAAGGCTCCCTGGATCAACTCGGCGGTCTCGTCAACATGGCTCAACAGGTCAGTGGCCAAAACGGCATGGACCCCGCCATGATGCAAACCGTCATGTCCATGCTGGGCGGCACTGTGCAATCCGGACTCCAAAATCACAGCGAATCCAACGGCATCGATGCCACCCAAAGCCTCGTGCAACAGCTTGGGTCTACGGCCAGCGCTAACCCCGACGCGATCGCCTCCCTCATTCCCCCAGAAATCCAACAGCAGGTCTGTGGTGCGATCGCTCAGCGGACCGGACTCGATGCGGGCCTTGTGCAAGGGATGCTGCCCAGCCTGATTCCGGTTGCCATGAATATGCTCCAAGGCGGCGCGACCAGCAGTGGAAATCCTCTCTTAAATATGTTTCTAGACAAAAATCACGACGGTCAACTCGACATGGGCGATGCCATGGGACTGGCCATGCAATTCATGCAAAATCGCTAGTAGACAGCAAAATTTGGGGTGCGGCAGCTTAAGCCTTACCCCAACTCACATTCCAATAAGCCCCATTAGAAGAACAGGGGCATATAAGGGTCAAACAACTGAAAAACAGAAAGGCTCAGACCAAACCCTTAACGAGGATCCTTAGGCTTGGCCTTATTGACCTTGAGGACGCGCCCCATCCACTCTGCACCATCTAGCTTCGCGATCGCAGCATCTTCCTCTGCGTCCGACTCTAGATCCACAAAGGCGAAACCGCGCTTTTTGCCTGTTTCTCGGTCCATGGGTAGACTGACACGCTTAACCGCGCCATACTCCCCAAACACTTCACGGACATCCTCTTCGGTTGCCTGGAAGGACAAATTGCCGACGTAAATAGCCACAGTGCTCTCCGTATCCTATGAAATCTTATGGATCAAACTTGCAGTCTTCTTAAATATAGAGAGTCTCAGTTGCGAGAGTTCTAACGGTGAAAAATTCCAAATCAGAATGTCTCCAACCTTTAGAGAATCTCAAATCCAAGAAACGACAATCTTTTAATCGCTGCATGTCTGCTCTCATTATAGCGAACTAATTTCATCAAGGAAACGGGAAAGCATAGAAAGACCTCACATCAAATCCTTGATCCGACTCACCCAAACCGATTCGACCCTGATCCCAACCCCCAAAAGTCATGATAGAGACCGCAATTAAAGCGGGTTAAGGACAGAAATCAGAAGAGAATCTTCTTTCTTCTCGTCAAATTATTCTTTTCTTAACCTCTCCTTTAAAATAACCAGGTAGGTTAATGGGTAACGTTCGATACCGAAACTTTTATGACTTTCTCTTCTCGTCTGCTTAATTCCCTATCTGTCTCTAAAGTAGCTGCCATCCTCCCGGTTGGTGTTGCCCTGTCCCTCGGTATCGTGGCTTGCTCTCCTCAGACAACCACAACGCCCCCTGGTGCAGCAAAGACTGAAACCAAGGCTGAAGCACCCGCTGCTACGGGTGGTAAGACGATCGCCCTTTCCGGCGCAGGCGCAACAGCTCCAAACCCCTTGTACCAAGCTTGGTTTGCAGCTTACAACAAGAAAAATCCTAATACTCAAATTAGCTATCAGTCCGTGGGGAGTGGCGCAGGCGTCAAACAGTTCCTCGCTCAAACCGTAGACTTCGGCGCGACCGATTCTGCTCTGAAATCTGAAGAGCGTGAAAAATTCCCTGCTGCTGCGGGTAAGCCGATTCAAGTGCCTTCGACGGGCTTGTTCGTGGTCTTTGCCTACAACCTTGACGGCGTCAAGGATCTAAAACTCTCTCGCGAATCCTACTGTGGCATCGTCGATGGATCCATCAAAAAGTGGAACGACGAAAAAATCAAGAAGGACAACCCTTCGGCGACCTTGCCCGACACCGATGTCACCTTCGTCCACCGATCGGACGGCAGTGGTACCACCTCCATCTTCACAAAACACCTCGTCAAAGCTTGCCCTAACTGGAAAGCAGGTGCTGACAAGTCTGTGGAATGGCCCACCGGAACAGGTGCAAAGGGTAACGAAGGCGTAACCGCACAGTTGCAGCAGACCAAAGGCGCGATCGGCTACACCGAGTTCTCCAATGCGAAAAGTGCCAACTTGACCATGGCATCACTGCAAAATAAAGCAGGTGAGTTCGTGGTTCCATCCCCTGAAAGCGCTGCAAAAGCGTTGTCTGGCGTCACGATCCCTGAAGACTTCGCAGTCTCCATCCCCGATCCTGAAGCAAAAGACGCTTACCCGATCGTCAGCTTGACCTGGTTGTTGTTCTACAGCACGCCTAAAGATGCCGCCAAGGGCGATGCGCTGAAGAGCTTCACCAAGTGGGCATTAACGGAAGGCAAACCATTGGCAACTGAATTGGGCTATATCCCCCTGCCTGAAGAAGTCGTCACCAAAGTGACTGCTGCTCTAGATGCTAAATAAATCGAGACTGGATTCCATCGCTATCTAGCAATAGAGTCCCCTCACGACACCCCCTGAATTCGATGGATTGGAGCATATCGCTAACCGATCCATCGAATTTTCTCTACATATCTTGATTAATCTGTACGATCTGCTTTAGTGTGTAATCGTTTTGGTGTATCGAAAGTAACGGCTGGGTCCTTGTAACATTCCCTTTGGAATTAAATTATGGCAGTTTCGCCGAACCGAGAATTGGAACCGATGAAGCGCGATCGAACCCCCTTCGCGCGTAACTTAGATACGGCCTTCGTCTGGCTGACCGGAGGATTTGCCGGGTTGATCGCCTTGCTGTTGATTGCGATCGCCGTACGGGTGGGCGTTGATGCCAGTCCAGCCATGGCGAAGTTTGGGTTAGGATTTTTGTTTGAAAGTCGTTGGAATCCCGTCACGGATGTTTATTCAGCGTTTCCTCAGATCTATGGAACCCTGGTTAGCTCGTTTTTGGCGCTTTTTTTGGCGGTGCCGATCGGACTGGGCGTTGCTATTTTCTTGAGCGAAGACTTCATTCCGGCCAAGATTCAACGTCCTGTGGTCTTTTTGATTGAACTCTTGGCGGCCATTCCCAGCGTAGTCTATGGACTCTGGGGCATTTTCGTCTTGATTCCAATCTTGCGGGATCTCGGAAAGGGCATTCATCAAAGCTTAGGTTGGCTGCCGTTGTTTTCAACTTCGCCATCGGGTCCAGGGATGTACGTCGCAGGCATTATTCTCGGCATTATGATTCTGCCGATTATTACCGCGATCGCCCGTGATGCCCTAGTCGCCGTCCCCATCGAACTGCGTCAAGCCGCCTACGGACTTGGAGCCACCCGGTGGGAAACCATTTTACAAATCATCGTCCCTGCGGCCTTTTCAGGTATTGTGGGTGGAATTATGTTGGCCCTCGGTCGTGCTATGGGAGAAACCATGGCGGTCACGATGGTGATCGGGAATGCGAACAAGGCGAATATTTCATTGTTTGATCAGGGTTCTACGGTGTCTTCGCTATTGGCAAATCAATTTGCTGAGGCGAGTGGACTTCAGGTGGCGTCGCTAATGTATGCGGCGATCGTCCTCTTTGTCTTGACCTTAATTGTCAACATTCTGGCCCAAGTGGTCGTGAAGCGCGTCAACCGGATCTAAACCCTCTCCGAAATTCAATTCCTATGAATTCAAATCCTTCTCCAACCATTGACGATGTCTCCAGCACCAGTCCCTTAATCAAACGTCTCCAGCGACAACCGTCGTCGCCCCGGACTTTGTTTAATTCCTTCATGACCGGGCTAGTGTTTGTCTGTGCAGCCTGCGCGATTATTCCGCTCTTTGCGGTGCTTTGGTATGTGATCTCCCAAGGTGGAGCCAGACTCAGCACCGATCTGTTTACCCAGCTTCCCCCAGCCGCCAACGTCCTTAAGGGTGGCGGTTTTGGGAATGCTTTCATTGGGACTCTGACGACCGTGGGCATTGGCAGCGCGATCGCCATTCCCTGCGGAATTTTGGCCGCTATCTTTCTGTCGGAGTTTGCGAAAGGAACTCGGTTGGCGGACTGGATTGGGTTTTTAACGAACGTACTTAGCGGGGTGCCCTCGATCGTCGTCGGCGTGTTCGCTTACTCCACGGTCGTCCTAACCACCGGAGGCTTCTCCGCTGTAGCGGGAGGATTTGCCTTGGCCGTTCTGATGTTGCCGATTATCGTCCGCACCGCAACAGAAGCCTTAGCCCTGGTTCCACAAGAATCGCGCCAAGCCGCAGTCGGACTTGGGGCAACCAGATTTCAGACCGTAGCGCGGGTGGTTTTGCCTGCAGCGCTGCCGCCGATTTTGACCGGGGTGATGCTAGCAGTGGCAAGAGCTTCGGGCGAAACTGCACCGCTGATTTTTACCGCATTGTTTAAAAATTTCTGGGCCGATGGCGTCTGGGAACCGACCGCCACGCTATCCGTGCTGGTCTTTAACTTTGCCACAACTCCATACAAAAATCAGCAGGAGCTGGCAGCGGCTGGATCCTTGATTTTGGTTCTCATGGTTCTCACGGCCAGCATCCTGTCCCGACTGGTTGTAAAACGCCAATAGGCGCGAGTCAGCGCAAATAGGCGATCGGGTTTGATGGTCAGGCACAAAATTTTTACGTTAACTCAAGGTTAAGCAACTTATGGCTACTTCAACAGGCGTTTCGACTTCGACGATCATCAGCAGTAAAGATGCCAACATTTACTACGGCAACTTCCTCGCGGTCCGCGATGTCACAATAGACATCCCCAAAAATTCCATCACGGCCTTCATTGGACCTTCAGGCTGCGGCAAAAGTACGGTATTGCGCTGTTTTAACCGTCTCAACGATCTGATCACAAGCTTTAAAATGCGGGGCAGCATTCACTACCACGGTCAGGATTTGTATTCCCCTGAGATCGATCCCGTCGCCGTCCGTCGCCAGATCGGCATGGTGTTCCAAAAACCCAACCCCTTCCCCAAGTCCATCTACGACAACATCGCCTTCGGTCCCCGCCTGGTCAAATACAGAGGCAACATGGACGAATTGGTGGAACGATCGCTGCGAGGAGCCGCGCTTTGGGATGAAGTCAAGGACAAACTGCGCGAAAGTGGTCTCGCCCTGTCCGGTGGTCAGCAGCAGCGGCTTTGTATTGCCCGGGCGATTGCCATGCAGCCCGACGTGATCCTAATGGACGAGCCTTGTGCCGCGCTGGATCCGATTTCGACATTGAAAGTGGAAGACTTGCTTCAGGAACTCAAGGAGAAGTACACGATCGTCATCGTGACGCACAACATGCAGCAGGCGTCCCGCGCCTCGGACTACACAGCCTTCTTTAACGTGGAGCAAACGGAACGGGGACGCACAGGCTATATTGCCGAATGCGATCGGACCGAGGTGATCTTCCAAAACCCTCAACAGCAAGCGACCCAAGCCTATGTCAGCGGTCGATTTGGCTAAACGAGAGCTTGAGGCTATCTTGAACATATAGGCTAGCCCTATCAAACTCTAGCGTTTAGGACGAATGGATGACCGTTGTTGCTGCCAGAAAGTATTCCGATCGCATTGAATTTGCGGCGGATTCCATTGTGACGCGGGGATCGACCCAGATCACCGATCGCTCGATCGCTTCTCCAAAACTGTTTCAGCAGAATGGTCTGACGATCGGGCTGACGGGGGCGTTGGCTGAAGGCTCCCTCATGCAGATCTTCACCCGAAACCACAAGCCTGCTTCGGCGACGCTGGAAGGGGTGATCGACTTTTTGTTTGAGTTTGAGGGATGGGTGCGGAATCGGGATACGGCCTTTACGATCGACAATGCCTATTTGATTGGCTTTGAGGGCAAGTTGTTTCGGACTTATCCTCGGTTTGACGTATTTGAAGTGTCGGAGTTCGATGCGATCGGTGCAGGCCAAGATTTTGCGATTACGGCCATGCACTTGGAGAAAACGCCCACGGAAGCTGTGAGTATTGCTTGTGTACTGTCGGTGTGGTGTAGTTTGCCTGTGAGTACGATCGTGCTGAATCATTAAATGGACGCTCAAGCTACAATTAAAATCGTTCATTAGTGATGGATTGGAGTATGACACTGACACTCAGTCTTCCTCCCGATATTGAACTCCTCTTAACACAGCGGGCAGAAAGATCAGGGCAAGATCTCTCTAGTCTTGCGATTGCCCTTCTATCGATCGGTCTTAGTTCTGAAGGGGACGATTTTTTTGCGGCGGTGGATGGCATTCAAAGGGGATTAGATGATTTCGAACAAGGTCAATTTTCTAGTCTTGAGGATTTTGTCACTGAACAAAATCAGAAATATGGACTCCAACTTGAACCATGACTTACCGGATTGATTTTTCCAGCGTCGCCAAAGCAGAAGCGGATGCGGCATTTTTATATTTTTCCCAGTACACCACGCCAGAGCGTTCTCAGTCTTGGTATCAAGGATTGATTAAGGCAATTTCTTCATTACAAGAAATGCCTCGACGTTGCCCGATCGCTCGTGAAAACGTACTCTTCAGCCAAGAAATCCGTCAATTGCTCTATGGTCGTGGAAAGGCAACCTATCGAATTTTGTTTACGGTTTTGGATGACCAAGTCACGCCGACCGTTCGAGTTCTTCATGTTCGTCATGCTGTTCAAAAGGCAATCGGAGAATCAGTGGATGATGAAGAATGAAAGGCGATCGACTACAGATGTTATGAAACCTTAGGTCGATCACCTCCTAACTCACTTCACTCGATTTTTCACATAGCGCTTGAAGAAGCCAAAGGCCATATCCCAGGATTCCATGGCTGCCGCTTCGTTGTAGGTCGATCGGGCGTCATTCATAAAGCCATGCTGCGTATTCGGCACCACAGAGAGAATATAGCGCTTACGACTGTCCGACATCGCCTGCGTAATCCGAGCATGTTCCGCCCCATTAATATATTCATCCTCCGCACTATAAATAAACATCACAGGCGCTTTAATCTGTGGGACTAACGGCAATAGTGAAGCCCGACCCAACGGATCCGGAGCCGACGCAATCCCTCCCCCGTAAAAACAGACCGCACTATGGATCCGATCGGCAAAGGCTGCCGCAATCAAAAACGCATAGCGTCCGCCCATGCAGAAGCCCACCGTACCCACCGCATCCGATCGCATCGTGGTCTGCTGGCCAATAAAATCTAGCGTCTGGCCAAACCGCTTCGTCACAACGTCATCCTTCAGCGTCTTCAGTTTCGCGACCGCATCCCCAACCTTGTCGTAGCCAAACACGGCACCGTCGTAAATATCGGGGGCGATCGCCGCATAGCCATAGTTGGCATAGAGATCACAAACGCCCTTGATCTGATCATTCAACCCAAAGGCTTCCATGATCACCAGCACCGTCGGGAACGGGCCTTTGCCCTCCTTCGGTAATACTTGATAGCCCTTCAAACCTGGAGCGATCGTCACCATCTGACCGCGCAGAGCCTTGGGATTTGACTTGGGCATCACCATCGGTGGCTTAGGCGAGGACATCGGCTTGGGGACAACCGACTTATCTGCGATCGCAGGACCGATCGATTGGACGATCGCGCCGCCCGTCAAAAGTCCGGTTCCGATCAATAAATTCCGTCGTTTCATAGGTAAGATCTCCAGAGGCGTCCGATCGCAATGCCTCTAAGCCTACACAAGATCTCAAAGGGGGATCAGCAAAATAAAATATAGGCTATAGTAAAGAAACAAATATTAACAAATGTAAACACTCTTAAGATTCTCTCCACAACATCCCATGTTTAACTCCCCCCTTCCCGCAGAACCTGAGTTGCTCAGGGCGCTCCTTGAGCCGCTCCTCGATGATTTTCAATACTGGTTTGGCCGATCGCAGGCGCTGCTGGAAAGTGAACGCCTCACATTTCTGACAGAGTCTGAACAGCAAGAAATGCTGGAGCGGGTCCTGGAATCAAAACAATCGGTCAGCGTCATGCAGTCTCTGTTGACGGCGACGGACGGGCAGGTGGGAGTCGATATGCAGGTCTTAATGGGCTGGCACAAGCTGGTTCATGAATGCTGGGGACTGAGCACGAGATATCGTCAATCTCAACAGTAGTTTTCACCCCTCCAGAACAACAGATACAACTACAGATTTTCAGAGTCCTCTCGTGTGAAATTTTCAAGAGATTTTAGACACGAATTCTGCAAAATCTGCGACACTAAGTACACAGATGCAATTTAAAGGATATCGGGCTGTCTATGTGGCTCCACATTATCTATACTCTGGCGTTTACAACGATCGCAATTTTAGCGATCGGCAATTTGATTCGTAGCATTCTGACATTGGGAGCCGAAGCGACTCGGCCTATTTCTCCAAGAGGCGGTCAGTACGGCAATGGCATGAGCCGTCGCGCTTCACCGCAGCATCCTGAAATGTTGGATGAAGACGGTCGTGTGATTAATGAACCGCTTCTGGTGATGCGATCGATGACGGTAGAGGATGCTCGCGAGCGATTGGATGCGATTTACCGATCTTCACCGGGTGGGGAATCTGGTGCTTCGGAGAATGAAACCAATTGATAGCATTTTGGTAGCTGCCATTCCCCACTACCGACATGTCTCAATCCTCTCCCGACCCATCCGACAAACCCGATAATCGTCCCAGTTCTGGCTTTTCGTTTAAGTTGCCAGACCTTAAAGTCCCGGAGCTAAAATTTCCGGATTTAAAACTTCCGGACCTAAAACTTCCAGATGCGAAACTTCCAGATGTCAAATTCCCAGGTATTCCTCCAGGACCTTGGGCAGACTGGTTTCGGGTGGATGAAGTGAAACTGCGGGACATCTTGCAACAGGTCCGATCGGGCCTGCCCACCACCGAAGCGTTGCTCATTGGTAAGCCGCAGTCGGGGAAAAGTTCGATCGTGCGTGGACTGACGGGCGTATCCGGTGACATTATTGGACCGGGTTTTCGACCCCACACGCAGCACACCGCTCGCTATGCCTACCCCAACGACGACCTGCCCTTGTTGCAGTTTGTTGATACGGTAGGCTTGGGGGATGGTCAGCAAGAAACCCAACAGGTCACGCAAGAGTTAGCGGAGATTTTAAATCAGGCGCAGACTGCAAGACTGATCATATGGACTGTCAAGGTCACAGACTTCGCCACAGCCTCGCTCAAACAAATCGCTCAGGATTTACGATCGCGCTACCCTCAAGTGCCCTGTCTCCTGGCGATCACCTGTCTGCACGAACTATACGAAGCCCAAATCACCGATCATCCCGAATATCCGCCGACCGGAAATACGATCGATCGGGCCGTCGCTCAGATCAAACAAGATTTTGCCGGACTTTATGACCAAGTGGTTTTGTTGGATTTCACCTTAGAAGAAGACGAGTTTTCGCCTTTGTTTTACGGCTTGGAAGCTTTTAGTGGGGCGATCGAAACCCTGTTGCCTGAGGCTGAAGCGAGAACCATTGCTCAATTAGTCACCGATCGGGATTTAACAGCTCCGGTGGGGGATCTGTACCGATCGGTGGGGCGACGGGTGATGTTGCCCTTTGCGATCGCAGCAGGAACCTGTGCAGCAGTGCCGTTGCCCTTGGCGACAATGCCTGTACTGACGGGCATTCAGATTTCAATGGTGACGGCCCTCGGGAAACTTTATGGGCGCGTTTTGACGCCAGCGCAGGCGGGAGGACTGGTGAGTACGATCGCGGGTGGATTTGTGGCGCAGACGATCGGACGAGAATTGGTAAAGCTGATTCCAGGCTTTGGCAGTGTGATTGCAGCGTCTTGGGCCACGGCTTATACCTGGGCACTGGGTGAAGCGGCCTGTGTGTATTTCGGCGATTTGATGGGTGGCAAGACACCAGATTCAAAACGAATTCAGGAATTAATGCGAGATTCGTTTGAAGAAGCGAAGTCTAGGCTGTAGGCCCATTGATTGCCTCCTGGAATGGGAATCTCCCTTAATCCACAGAACCCGATCCCCCTCAATCCCCCTTTTTAAGGGGGACTTTGAGAAAAACAGGACTTTGAAAAAAGAGGCGATCGTTCATTCAATCCAGTTCCCCCTTTTTAAGGGGGCTAGGGGGATCGGGCCTCGTAGAACCAACACAACGATTATCCAACCGTCTTCTAGGAAACAGCCTGCTGCTCATCCAATCGGAGCAAACGACGGTAGAAGGTTTGGGAGAAGTCGGAGACTCGGCTGCGACGGAAGGTGAAAATCACGTCGATCAGGAAGTCTACAAACTCAAAGTTCGCCAACATGACTTCATAGCTTAAGTCCGCATTTCCATCGAACTGAATCCGGCAGCGACAGAGATCCGCTGGCAGGTTGGAAACGTTCCAGGTTGCGATGAAGGGAATGCTCTCCCCGCCTTCAATGTTGCGCTGGCCTTCGAGACTGCCCCGCTGGTACAAGCTGATGGCAAACGGTAGGATTTGCTTTTTGCTCTGCTGGGGATAGTAGGGCGCGTAGACGCCACATTGAGGAGCGGGAGCGGGTTGGAGCTTTTCAATAGACATGGATTTTTAGGTGGTTTTGCAACTGACTCAGTAGGTTAGACGGAATCGAGTTTTGGGTAGGTAGCGTTAGGCGAATCAAGCGGACGCTTCATTCTTTATGGTTCCCCGATCGGTGAAACACCTCTACATTAAAACGCGAGTCACGGAATCAGAATTTATTTTCTGGATTTATTTATGAATCTGCTTCTGGTAAAGTCCCGGAGATCCAGTATTCAACGATCGCCTGCCCAAACCTCCAAGCATTGCGATCGGGCGGTCCTGTCACATCTAGGAGTGAATTCAGTAAAGGCCGTAGGTCAGAGGCTAGAAGATTGCCAGCAAGATTACCAGCGAGATTGCCAGCGGCTTCAGGTTTTAGCAGAACAAACAATTCGTAGGCCATTTGCACTTTCCCCAGTACCAGCGGCAGGTGTTCTAGGGGAACTTGAGTGGCCAGTAAAGCTCCAAGCGCAGGCGATCCTGTCGTCAGATTGGATAGGAAATTCAGAATTGGGGTTTTGAGCAAGGCGGTGAGTCCTTGGGTGGTGGTCATCTGGAAGCAGTAGCGATCGATGATCTGGGCGGCGGCGATCGTCTGGGCTTCTTGACTATTGAGGAACCGGGCCATGCGATCGCGCTGGGCGGGCGGCAGGATGTCCATGAGGGCTAGGGATAGTTCGTTGACGCCCCAGGCATGGCGATCGATAGTCTCAGATTGATTCCAGGTCACGAGGGGGAGCGTTTTGAAATCTGGAGGGAATAGTGCGGCGCGGTAGTCGATCGCTTCGCGGATGGATTTTTCTTTGGGTCTGGTGCCGGAACGCCAGTCGTAGGGGGGATCCCATTCCCGGATGGGGCGGAGTCGATCGACTTGGGTGACGATGACGATCGTGGGTAGGTTTGGGAGAGATTTAAGAAAGTCCAAGTCCATTTGCAGGGCGGGATCGAGGGCCGGAGTCACGAGGAGTAGGGCATCACAGGTTTTCGCATGGGTCAGAACTTGGTCTGCAAAGGCGCTGCCGTTGACTTGTTCGTAGCCGGGGGTGTCCCAGAGTTGGAGCTTGTCGCCTAGGGGTGTTTCCCATTGGTAGTTTTGGATTTGGTCGGTGCTGGGGAGGGCATCGACGATCGCGTTTGGGGATTTGAATAGGGTGTTGATCAGGCTGCTTTTGCCTGCGCCTGTGCGTCCGAGGAGGAGGAGGTTTAGGGGGGCGGTTTCGATTAGGGCGGCGGGTTGGGCTTGTTGGATGGCCGATCGGAGGGTTTGGGCTTGGGGGTGGCGGGTGGTGGGTGGTGTTCGGGCTTTTGCCGTGGGCAACGCTTCGCGAACGACTCCGCTCAGCCCACGGGGTTGGTTGGCGGGTGGGGTTTGGGCTTTTGCCGTGGGCAACGCTTCGCGAACGACTCCGCTCAGCCCACGGAGGGGTGGGGGTGGGGTTATTGAGGTGGGGCTGTAGAGGGCGATCGCTTGTTGGGCTAGGTTGCGTAGGATGGCTTCGCGGAGGAGTTGGCTGAGGTTGCCGATCAGTTCTTGGTTGGCGCGGGTGGTGAGACCTTTGGTGGCGGTGCGGGTGGCGGCGGCGGCGGGGTTGATCACCCATCTGGCCCATTGCCAGACTTGCCAGACGGTGCGAGAGCCTTCGGCGACTTTTTGGTACAGTTCATAGCCTTCGTAGGCTTGGCCGATCGTTAGACGGTTGAGAACAGGGCCTAGTTTTTCCATCCATTGATCCAGGTCATCAATGGTGCCGCGCATCAAGGTATAGGCTTGCGGCACATAGATATTGAGCAAGGGCTGTTTTGCTTCGGGGGCGTAGATGGTGGCGATCGCACTGATCAACTCCAGACAGCGCGTCCAAAACTGTTGCCAATCCGCCCATATCGGCAAATCCTCCTGCGCTTGATTCAACACTCGCAGGAGTTGCGCTTCCGCCCGCATGGTTTTGGAATCACCGACGTGATCACTGCCATCTGCCCCCTCCGGCATCGCGGCGGCAAGTTCTGCCATGGCCACTTCGATATCGCTGATCATGGGCTTGGTCCATTTCACCAGCAACCAGCGCCAGCCGACGAAGACGAGGCCAACGATCGCCCAAATCCAACTCAAGCCCCACTGATGAATCTGCATCCCCGCACTGATGAGCAAAAAACTCACCACTAAGACGATCGGGCCGATCAGCACCACCCACTGCCAGTTCTGAAGTTTCACCATATCCCAAGCCCCAATCCTGACTCCAAGCGTCCTATTCACTGCCTAAACACTGTCCTATTCACTGTATCGCAGCCCTCGATTTCGCGACTCCATGAGAGTCTTGTTACATTGCTTTACAAACTCCTTTACAAAACTCAACAATCCTGTTACATTAGTTAGTAAGAAATCTTTCGCACCCCTCAAAAGGAGACTCCCATGAAAACTGGTAACATCATTGACGACCAAGGCTTGGCTAACACATTTGCTGTCGAACCCCAAATGACGTACGTTCAAGGGACCGAGTCTCAGTTTGGTTTCAACAAGAGTTCTGAGATGTTGAACGGTCGCCTAGCGATGATCGGATTTGTGAGCGCGTTGATTCTTGAAGCTGTGACGGGTCACGGTGTGATCGGCTTTTTGACGAGCCTCTAATTGAGACGTTCTTGTTGTAGATGGTAATTATCTTCAGCCTCTACACTTGAATATTGACGTAAGCTATCTGCATAAGAAGGGAGCGACGAAAGACTAGGTTGAACTAGGTTTTGTCGCTCCCTTTTTAGGTTTTCTCTATATCATTGTTTCTGGAATGGTATGACCATTGGCTGTAGAGAGGGATATCACGACTTGCTGGGAAGTCTAATAAAGACTTTGAGTCGATCGCATCTTCCACTTGTTACTGGTTTATGACCTGTCATCGTTATTCATCTTCTTTATAAGCTGTGCGAGGATTTTCACCATGCGGACGTACCTTCGATCGATGTTTTCTAATGCCTTTTCTACCAAAACGATCGGGTCTCTGGTGGGGACGATCGCGTTAGCCGCTGTGATGTCTCCCGTCATGCCCACCGTACAGCACCAGGGGAATGAGGTTTCGGTGACGATGGCAATGCCGTCTGCGGTGGCGGGTCCGAAGTCGGAAATGGCGCGGCTCAAAAAAGGGAAGCAGCGGTGGATTGAAGTTAATTTGACGACGCAGCGGTTGATTGCTTGGGAGGGTAAAAACTGGGTAGATGCCCGTGTGATTTCCAGTGGGAAACGATCGACGCCGACGTTAACGGGGGTGTTTGCGATACAGACGAAATACCGATCGACCACGATGAGCGGCGAAGGGTACTCAATGCCAGATGTGCCCCATGCGATGTTTTATGACGGAGGATATGCCATCCATGGAGCCTATTGGCATAACAGTTTTGGCACTCCGGTCAGTCGTGGTTGCGTCAATATGTCCGAGAGCGGTGCCCAATGGCTCTATGGATGGGCCAAGGTGGGGACGCCGATCGTGATTCACTATTGAGCTAGGGATAGATCCTGGCGAACCGCCCCCAGCCCCCAATTCTGGGGGTTCTGAGTTTTTAGGGGGTGGGTTTGATAGTTAAGATCCCAAGGGCATCCGTGGGGAGATATTTTTGGGCGGCATTGCGGATGTCTTCAGGGGTGATCTGGCGAATCCGATCGGTGTAAGCAAACGCAGGTTCGAGATCGCCCATGATCGCGTGGTAGTAGCCGTAGAGATTGGCCCGATCGCTCGGGGTTTCGTTGCCGAAGATGAATTGGTTGGCGACTTGGGTGCAGATCTTTTCTAGATCTTTCGGGTTGACGAGATCCTGTTGCAGTTGCTGAATATGACCGAGAAGAGCGGTTTCGACCGTTTCTAAGTTTTCAGTCGGTAAGGTGGCAGAGAGGGTGAACAGTCCTTGGTATTGGTAGCTCATGTTGCTGGCGTTGACGCCGGAGACGAGACCGCGTTTTTCTCGCAAGTCTTGGACGAGGCGAGCGGTGCGGCCTTGGCTGAGGAGGTTGGAAATAATGTCGAGGGCGTAGGTTTCTTGAAGGTTAATCAAGCCTGGAACGCGCCACATCAGCATGAGGCGGGCTTGCTGTAAGCTAGCGTCTTCGTACTCCTGTCGCACGATATCGGTATAAACCGGATCAAGATTGAAGTCGTGGGGCCGATCGTTCTGGGTCTTAGCGGACCAGCCGACGGAGTCGAGACTTTTTTCAACGATCGCAATTAGTTGATCCACAGGCAGGTTTCCAACGGCGACGGCTGTGACATTGCTGGGGTGATACCACTGCTGATGGAAGGCGCGCATTTGTTCGGCTTTGAGGTCTTCGATGACATTGCTGGGTCCGAGGACAGGGCGGTGGTAGGGGAGGGTTTGGAAACCGAGTTCGACCATGCGTTGGTAGTTGCGGCGGCGGGGGTTGTCGTTCGATCGGCGGATTTCTTCAAGGACGACGTGGCGTTCGCGATCGAAGCCATCGGACGGGATCGCGGGATTGAGCAGAACGTCGAGCTGTAGGGGGGCGAGATCGGCAAAATCCTGGGGCGCGGTGGTGATGTAATAGTGGGTGTAGTCCTGACTGGTGGCGGCATTAGTGACGGCCCCACGTGCTTCAATGCGCTGCTCAAATTCGCCGCTTTTCAGCCGATCGGTCCCTTTAAAAATCATATGTTCGAGAAAATGGGCCATGCCGTTGATCTCGTTCCCTTCGAGGACGGAGCCGACGTTGAGCCAGAGGTTGAAGTTGACGGCATCGACGGGAAGCTGTTCAGCGATGATCGTCATTCCGTTGGATAGCCGATGGATGACCGGGGCGTTGAGCGGGGCGTTGAGGCGTTGGGTCGAACGTTCCTGAGTCAAGGTCAATGTCATTCAGATTTCTCAGTGCGGGAAGAGTTTCATCTATTTTAGCGTTTTTTCGATCGGTTTTGGGTTTGGGCGAACTTGAACCTCGATCGGGGATTTGAGCATTGTTCGGGTGGGTTATAGTGGAGTGACGCGATTCGTTGTGATATTGGAGGTCATTATGGGTTCTGTGGCTGCAACGATTATGGAAAAACTGCAAGGCTTGCCGTCGGAAAAGCAGCAGGTCGTTTTGGATATGGTTGAGTTGTTGGAAGAAGATACTTGGAAAGACATTTATCAGGGTCGCTTTGCGGAGTTACGGCGGGAGATTCAGGTGGGATTGGATGCCTCAGCGAGAGGTGAAGTCGTACAGGGTGACGTGATGTTTGCCCAGCTTCGGGAGAAACTTGAGCAACGCAGGGCAGCCGCAGGACAATGAGTGGAATTTGTCAGTTTACAATTCCGGCGAGTCGAGATATTGAACAGCTTATAAGAAGAGTCATTTCCCGATCGGACTTCCCGATCCGATCGAGGCTATTCAGTATTATGTGGAAACTCGTGGATTGTCCCGAAGTGATTTAGTTCTCTGGCAAGAAGTCTTCCTGAAGCAGTTCCGCTAACGTGAATGGACAGACATCTGGAAACACCGATCGATCGAGTCCAGTTTCATCCGCCGCGTTTGATCGGGCCACACGGTAGCATTTTTCTAATATAAGTCCTGGCAACTCCCGCAGGCTGGGACTTTCCTCAATTCGATCGCTAATCCCCAACCGCGAATTCCGAATGGAACTACGCCAGCTTCCGGATCGCAGGTCAGGCTGATACTTCCACTTGAGCAAATGCAGCAATAACACCTTCAGATAAGACTCGATCGCCCGTTTCTGACTCTTCCCCATGGCCTCTAATTCATCCAATAAATTGGGGACATCCAGCTCATTCAGCCGCCCTTCACTCAGAAGCGTTGCGGTGACATCGAGCCATTGATAATAGTCGCGATCGTACAAATCCAGTGCCATGGTTAATTAAAATGTGAATGAATTCAAGCACTTATGTCGTCTAGTATAGGTCATGAAAGGGATGTATGGAGGTGAAGCGAATTTAACGGGCGATCGGTGAAGAAACAGAATGAGCTTGTTGCACCTCAGTGAACTCTTGAAACAGGACAAAGAATTGCTGGAGGGAGGTCGTTTCGTCCGGTGAAAAGAAACGAATAATTTTTTCCCAGGGTTGACTGTAGTTGACATTAAACTTCTTCTCTACCCAATCTTGAAATTCTGAAAACTCTTTTTCTTGTTGAGTTTCAGGAATACCAGATTGGCGACGAGCGAAGAAGTATCCTGACAAAAATGCGCCTAGATGTGTCAAGTCTGCTTGCCCAAGATACATTGCAGGACGTTTTTGAATATTTCTAATCAGATCGTAGAGGTCAAGCATAGGATGGTTTAGGCTAAAACTCGGTTTCAGTGATTCGAAAGTCCTGTCCTTGGTCTTGGATCGGACTGTAAAAGCTATTTATCCATTCTACTCTAGAAATTCCTTGGGGATAGATGTTGTCAAAGATGAGTTCATGATCGTCTATTACAATCGCGATTGCCACATGTCGTCCATTGAAAGAAATATTCTGCTGAAGCCGATCGCAGTAGATGTTACAAAAGGGTTTCTGAGTGCTGCCTGTATGAAGTGAGATCTGACGCCCGGAGATTTTACGATCGATTAGAAAATCTCGGAGGGCTTTGGCACAATCAACACAAGTGAATAGTGGAAAGCCTTCAGCGATCGCAGTCATTTCCGCTTGAAGTGATGAGTCAGAGTCTGGGGCTGCGGTCATTGCTAGCTGTATGATCTAGATTTTTCGATTAGTTTAGCCGATCGAGTGTATCTATTATTGCAATCTATTTTGGCATCTAACAAGGCATGAAATGCCTGTTTATTTTTTGTAAGCTAATGCATAAGTTCAGTCTCAGTGGCACAATGAACAGTCGTGATTCTATTGCCCTAGGAGATGCGCTATGACCACCGATCGCCCTTCAAAACCCTTCAGCAAATCCTTCAATCGTCGTCGTTTTCTGCAAGTCGCAGGCTATAGCACGCTAGGCTTGGGATTCTCAGGACTGGGCCAAGCAGGCCGAGCGCTGGACCTAAATGTCACGCCTTCCATTAAAGTCGGGATTCTCAACTCGCTTTCGGGCACCATGGCCATTTCTGAAAAATCTGTGGTCGATGCGACGCAAATGGCGATCGATGAAATTAATGCATCAGGCGGCGTCTTAAAGTATCAAATTGAAACGATCGTAGAAGATGCACAATCGGATTGGCCGACATTTCAAGAAAAAGCAAAGAAACTGATTCGTCAGGATCAAGTCGTCTCGGTGTTTGGGTGTTGGACCTCTGCCAGTCGCAAGTCTGTGATGAATGAATTTGAAACGGCAGATCATTTACTTTGGTATCCTTTGGCCTATGAAGGACAGGAATGTTCCCGAAATATCATCTACACCGGGGCATTGCCAAACCAACAAATTGAACCGTCGATCGACTGGATTCGATCGACCTTCCCCAAGCAACCCATCTTTCTCCTCGGCTCTGATTACGTCTACCCCAGAACGATTAATGCCATCATTAAAGGTAAACTCAAATCTAGTCCGCGTTTGATTAAAGGCGAAGATTATGTTCCCTTGGGTGATGTCGATATCGAGGCTGTAATTAAAAAAATTCAAACCCGAATGCCCAATGGTGGCGTGATTTACAACAGCCTGAATGGAGATACCAATGTTGCATTATTCAAGATGATGCAAGAACGAGGCATGACTGCAAAGAAATACCCAGTCATATCCGTGAATATTGCCGAAGAAGAAGTATTTGCGATCGGGACTAATTTAATGAAGGGTCACTACGCTGTTTGGAGCTATTTCCAATCGATCAATAGTGCAGCCAATCGACGGTTTGTCAAAGCATTTCAAGAGAAATATGGAGTAACGCGACTGGTCAATGATCCAATGGAAGCGGCTTATACGGCGGTTTATCTTTGGAAACAAGCTGTCGAAAAAGCGGGCACTGCAACCAATATTCCAGCGGTTCGATCGGCGGCGATCGGCCAAACCTTCAATGCTCCCTCCGGGCGCATCACTGTCAACCGCAACCATCACTTGAGTAAACCCTGCCGCATCGGACAGGTGCAAGCCAATGGGCAATTCAAGATTATTAATGAAACTGGACCGATCGCCCCTCAGCCCTGGAATCAGCAAGTCCCCGAAACCCGAGGCTTTGCCTGTGACTGGAGCAATCCAAGACGCGGCGAAAAATATAAGGTTTAACACGTTGGACATAAACCTTCCTAACGGAACGATCGGGAATTGGAACAAGTTAGATAAGCTGTAGCGGAAAGCCAATTCCCAAGGTTCATACGATGTGCTTTTCTGCTGTTGCCAGTTTCACGACCGCTGCTTTACTGCTTCCCTTGGGTGTTTATGCCAGTAGACTTGCATGGCTCAAAGATTCCCGATATTTGTCTTTAACCGTTGTTCCCATTTGTTTTGGAATTCAACAAGGTATGGAAGGCATGGAATGGCTGAGCCTCCCCAGCAATCAGGCCGATGTCAGTCGGTTTTGGGCGTTGGGGTTTTTGTTTTTTGCCTATGGATTTTGGTTAGTGGGTCCAGCGATCGCCATGTGGACGATCGAACGTCGCCCTAGGATCAAGTCTCAACTCCTGACGATCGCTCTCATAGGATTTCTATTCGCAGCATCGCTGTACTTGCCCCTATTCATTCATCCCGATTGGCTCACCATTGTCGTCCGTCAAGCCTCGATCGTCTACCAAACTCAGCTTATTTACGATCGGTTTTTGTCCCGCGATATGGTGCATTTCATTTATTTGATCATTGTGTTGTATCCGCTGTACTTATCGAATCTCGATCGGGTTAGAGTTTTTGCTGGACTCATTGCGATATCAATGATCATTAGTACGCTCTTTTTTAGTTATGCCTTTGTTTCCATTTGGTGTTTTTGGGCGGCACTTCTATCCCTTTATATTATTTACATTGTCCAAACCTTACCCACAGACGGACTGAGGATCAAAGCAGAAGCATCCGATCGAGGTTATTGACTAAAACTCAAGCTAGGTCACATAAGATTAAGTTTAACCGATCGATTTAGAAGGTAAATCGCCTATGCCACGCACGATGCACGACAGTTTTGCAAAAGAATGGATGCAGGAGATGTTGACCGATTTTGGTCAAGTTGAAATCGAAAAACAACTGGCTGGAGAGGTGCGCAAGATCGATGTATATTTCTCTCCCAATCCAGCCGCACTGGGAGATTTGACATCCTTAGGACTGTTAGGACGAATGGTCACAACCCCTGCCATCCTAGAACCCTTTCGGAATCCGGCATCGGAGTGGGACATTCGAGGAACTCGTGAAAAACTGTTTCAGTTAGAGGCAGAATTAGCCCGAGATGCAAAACGTAAAAAACAGAAATTTCTTCGGCGCGATCGACCCTTTGCCTGGGTTCTCTCGCCCACATTCTCAAAACGTCAGCAAACCACATTTCACGTTGTAGAGAAAAAAGCTTGGGGACCCGGTATTTATTTCTTACCATCACCCGATCGAACGGCTGTGGTGGCGATTCATCAGTTACCGAAGACGATCGACACGTTGTTTTTACGATTACTTGGGCGGGATAAAGTTCAAGCGGATGCCGTTGCCGAGCTGATTGCGCTACCGTTAGAGCATCCCTATCGATCGACGACACTTCATCACATTTCAAGGTTGCAGATCAACCTGCAAGTACGGCAGAATAAAACCAAAGACTTATGGGAGATCATGATGAACTTAGCACCAGCCTACGATAAGTGGTTAGCAGAGACTGAGACGAAGACTCAAACAACGATCGCCCTCCGAATGTTAGACCTCAAGATGCCGATCGAAACCATCGCGCAAGTCACTGGACTGTCGATCGAAGTCGTTCAGTCTCTCCGATCGGCTGATGCCGCTTCCAGCTAACCTTTCTTTCGGCTCAAAACCTGTGCCACAGTCAAACTGAAGGCCGGAAAAGTAGGGGACACAATCCGATCGTCCCCACGAAAAGCGATCGAATCATAACGTCCGTCCACCAACGTCAAAACCAACACTACAGAACGATCTGGATCAATAATCCAAAACTCTGGAATCCCGATCGCAGCATACTCTTGAGGCTTATCGACATAGTCGCGAATGTAGTTTTCTTCATGGGGTTCACCGGGAGAAACAACCTCAGCGACCATTCGCGGCGGTGGCATGTGGGACTGGATGATACAACGGTAGGCATCATCCATCTGCGCTTCCAGTGCTTCTGTCAACACGACCAAATCAGGATAGCGAACCTTGGCTTTTCGACTGGGAACGACGATTTCGGTTTTGACGCTGAGGAGGGGTTCGGCAATGCCTAGGTCTGCAAGACGATGAAGCAAAAACATGGCGATCTGGAGATTGATTTTGCTCTCGTTGCCCATGTCAATCAATACTCCATCCACCAACTCATAGCGCGTTTCGGTTCCATCGTCGTAATCGAGATAGTCCCTCAAGGTCATTTCAGCAATATTTAAAGTTGCAAGCATGGACACCGATCGCTCCACGACTGAATGATTCATCATATCTCAAAGTATAGAGCCAAGAGATTTGGAACGACGATAGACTAGAGACTTGTTTCTCCCCCACTCACTATGAACCGTCGTGAATTTATGACTTGGGCGGGTGCTGGATTGCTTGCTAGCTCCCTGCCCGTCGCCCTCGCCGCCTGTAGCTCTACCGTCACCAGCAACGCTTCTCCTAGTCCTGGCGCATTACCCGTTCCCGGAGCCACCGCCGAAGAAGGTGCCCTCCGCCCGATCGCCTCCCTCACAGACCTAAAACCCGGCATTCCCTTTGAAGGCAAAATAGACGGCAAACCCTTCGCCATCAGCGGAGATCCCAAAAAACCGGAGTCGATCGTCGCCGTCAATCCCACCTGCACCCACAATGGCTGCGTTGTGCCTTGGAATGCTCAGAGCAAACAGTTTGTTTGTCCCTGTCATGGTGCGAGTTTCGATGACAGCGGCAAAGTTCTCCAGGGTCCTGCTGAAAAATCCCTCGCCAGCTACGTTATTCAGGTCAAAGATGGAAAAATCTTGACTAAAGCGTAGACTTAGTGGCCCATTCCTTTAAACTAGATGACTGGTTCAATCGAGTAATGGGCACCTATGCGACTTTCTAAAATGCTATTCGTGACGCTGCGTGAAGATCCGGCGGATGCGGAGATCCCCAGTCACAAACTGCTCTTGAGAGCGGGTTATATTCGTCGGATTGGTAGCGGTCTCTATACCTACATGCCATTCATGCTGCGCGTCCTGCAAAAAATCAGCACGATCGTCCGCGAAGAAATGAACGCCGCAGGTGCCCAGGAACTTCTCATGCCCCAGCTTCAGCCCTCTGAACTCTGGCAAGAATCCGGTCGCTGGGATACCTACACCAAGGCCGAAGGGATTATGTTTTCCTTGACCGATCGGCAAGGGCGCGAAGTGGGCCTAGGTCCGACCCATGAAGAAGTGATCACCGCCGTGGCGCGGGATATGGTCCGATCGTACCGTCAGCTCCCCGTGAACTTGTACCAGATTCAGTCCAAGTTTCGCGATGAGATTCGGCCTCGCTTTGGTCTGATGCGGGGACGGGAATTCATCATGAAAGACTCCTACTCGTTCCATACTAATGAAGACTGTCTGAAGGAAACCTATGCGCGGATGCATGATGCCTACTGCAACATTTTCCGGCGCAGTGGCCTAGAGTTTCGGGCGGTGGATGCGGACTCGGGAGCGATCGGCGGTTCCGGTTCCCAGGAGTTCATGGTCCTCGCGGAAGCGGGCGAAGATGAAGTGCTGTACACCGAAGATGGCAAGTACGCCGCCAACGTGGAAAAGGCGATCGCCCTGCCCACAGAACCCGAGGTTTCGCAATATACGACCTATGAGAAACGCGAAACGATTGGCACCAATGCGATCGTCAAGGTCTGCAAGGTTCTCAAATGTTCGCCCACAACGGTGCTTAAAAATGTGCTGTACCAAGTCACCTTTGATAGTGGCATGACCGCAATTGCGATCGTCTCTCTGCGCGGCGACCAGGATGTGAATGAGGTCAAACTGCAAAATGAATTGACCAAACTCGCGCCTCATTACAAAGCTACTACCGTCATTGGTCTCGTGGTTCCTGACGAAGAAGCCCAAGCTAAATGGACGGCCAAAACCTTGCCGCTCGGATATTTGTCTCCGGCTGTTTCGGACGACTACATTCAAGGCAGCACAACCGTTTCGCCAAAATTCATTCGATTGGTCGATCCGACAGCGGTGGAGTTGAAAAACTTCGTCACAGGCGCAGATGAAGTGAACCATCACGTCGTCGGTGCGAACTGGGGATCGGAGTTTACGTTGCCTGCTGTAGTAGACATTCGCAAAGCCGTGGCAGGCGATCGTGCCCACCACGACAACAGCCAAACCTTACAAACGGCGCGGGGCATCGAAGTTGGCCACATCTTCCAATTGGGCACCAAATACTCCCAAGCCATGAACGCCACCTTTACCAATGAACAGGGCGAAGAGAAACCCTTTGTCATGGGCTGCTACGGCATCGGCGTTTCCCGCCTAGCCCAGTCTGCCGTGGAGCAATCCTACGATAAGGACGGCATTATTTGGCCCGTGGCGATCGCTCCTTACCATGCCGTCGTCGTCGTCCCCAACGTGACGGACGAAACACAAATGGCAGCGGCGGAAAAACTCTACCAAGATCTCAATGCAGCGGGTGTAGAGACCTTGCTCGACGATCGCGATGAGCGCGCAGGCGTGAAATTTAAAGACTCGGAACTCGTGGGCATTCCCTTCCGCATTGTCACAGGCAAAGCCCTGAAAGACGGCAAAGTCGAAGTGGTGATCCGATCGACCAAGCAAGCGCAGGAAGTGGCGATCGAGGATGTGGTGAAGACGGTTCAACAATGGGTGAAGGAGGCGATCGGTTGACGCTACAAAACCCAAATCTTGATTGTGCTTGAAAATCAAACGCTCCCCCAGAATTGGGGGCTGGGGGGCGGTTTGTCAGAGCGATCGTAGTCAATCAGAGATGTCGATTACTCAGCCGTCTGTTTGTTCTTGCTGAGATAAGCATTCAATTGAGTCTTCTGAGTCGGATTCAAAATCTTCAAGATGCCATCTTGCGCTTCTTTATTGGCCGCACTCACCGCTGCCTTTTGTTTAGCATCGAGGTTCAATTGACTGATAATTGCCGAAAGCTTTTGCTTGCCACGGAGTTGATCAAACTTTGCTTTCTGGTCTTTGTTCAAAACCTTACTAATCGCATTCGTCCGCTTGGTCCGAACGGCTGCAAGTTGTTTCTTCTGAGTCGCATCTAACTTGAGCTGTTCCCAAATAGAAGGCTCAGCCTGCTTTTTCATCGTCGGAGCAGGCGCTGAGTCCTTGGCCGAGGCTTCCAAAGTCCCGATCGTTCCCAACGTCATACTACCCAGCAAAAGGGCAGTCAGAAAATTTAAACTTGTCTTAATCATCATGGTGAAGGCTCACAAAAAACATCAGATCACCCCCACTTTAAGTCAATCATCAGAAAATGGACTATATTTTTAACGAATTGGTTACTTTAGATGAGAAATTGCGTGAAACGACATTGGAAAATCTTAAGCATCAGCGCAATTTTGAGTAGCATTGGGATATTTGGGGCGTTCACGCTGCCCGATCGATCGACCCAAGCCAGCCAACCTCAAACCCAATCACCTAAACCTCAAATCCCCGACCCGCCCATTCCAGAATTAAGCGCGATCGATCGTCAAAAATTTGTCACATTGCAACTCAAATTCCAACGTCAACAATGGCAAAAGCTGGATCTAGGCGATCGGCTGCAAAGGGTCGCTCAGGAATTTATGGGAGATCCCTACCGTGCCAATCTCCTGGATCAAAGCAACCGTGAACAGCCGTTTGTCTCACTCCATGAATTTGATTGCGTCTTGTTTTTAGAAACAGTTCTTGCCCTAACGTCCACCTTGTCTTCAGCCGATACAGAAACAAAGATTTTTCCAGAAATCCAACGCTATCGCTATCGAGATGGAAAACTAGAGGACTATTGCAGTCGATTACATTATTTCTCGGATTGGGTGCTCGATAACCAACGACGAGGATTGATCAAAGACATCGGAACCGTTCCACTGAAGCAATCACTGAACTTCATGTCCCAAAACTGGAAAAAATACAGTCCGATCGTTAAAAACCCATCCCTCAAAAACTGCATCCAAACCACAGAATCAGCCCTCACTCAAAAACTCCAAGCCGGACAACTGAACTACATCCCGATCGAAGACCTTCGCGCACAAACTGGAAAACTACGATCGGGCGACTTAATCGGCCTTGTAACGAACCTCAAGGGCTTAGATGTCACTCACAGTGGATTCCTTTATCGCAAGGGGTCCCAGACCCCTGCAGGATTGCTCCACGCCTCACAGCGATCGGGCATCAAAATCTCCCCCAATCTAGAACAGTATGTGCGAGGCGTGGATGGGGCGATCGGCATCATCGTCGCCCGCCCCATTGAACCTTCCAGTTCCCCGAGAGTTGAGGGACTAGGCAACCCGTAATTTGGTAGGATAGATAGCCAGTTAATAGACCCTCTTTTAAATTATTTTTTGCCATGTCTTCACAGCAACCATCTGCCATCCCCTTGACTTCTCCTTCCCGAGAGAAACCGGATTGGGCAGGTGAAGATTTGTTATCCCGCATCGTCAATCGACTGATCAAAACCAAGCCGATCTACGCCCTGATGAAGCAGCAGGCCCGTCAGGTCTTGATTAAAACGGCAGAAAAAAACGGAATTCCCTGGCGGGACAACACCCAAGCACTGTTGAACTCAGGTGTCAAAGACCGCCTCAAAGACATCACAAACCCCACCGTCACCTATCCCGACTATTACAACGTCCCGTTTCACGCCTATGACGCAGGCAATCTCTGCTGGGAAGCCGCCTGCGAAGCCCAGTCTGCCACCTACTCCATGGCCCTGCGCGTCTGGAAAAATGAACCCCTGACCGCTGACGAAGCTCAAGCCCGACTGCGATCGAGTTTTCATCAGGTTCTCATTCAACAGGGCATCACAGACGCTCAAGACATTCTAGATGTCGGCTGCTCGGTCGGCATCTCAACCCAAGCCATTCACGAATTCTATCGAACCCAACCCGATCGTCAATCGAAGCATCCATTACAGCCCGTCCCACGGACGATCGGCCTGGATCTATCCCCCTACATGCTAGCGATCGCCGCCCAGCAAGACTCACAGCATCTAGAATGGGCGCATGGACGTGCCGAAGCGACAGGATTTGCGGCAGAGCGCTTTGATCTGGTGACATTGCAGTTTGTATTGCATGAATTGCCTCGATCGGCGACCTTAGAAATCTTCCGAGAAATGCATCGAATTCTAAAACCCGGAGCACATGTTGCGATCGTGGATAACAATCCAAAATCCACCGTCATCCAAAATCTTCCCCCCGTCTTGTTTACATTAATGAAAAGCACCGAGCCTTGGACGGATGATTACTACACCTTTGATGTGGAAGCAGCCTTACTGGAAGCCGGATTCGAGGCCATCAGCACCGTTGAATCCGATCCACGTCATCGCACGATCACAGCACGAAAAGTTCCAACAAATTTACATTAAATGCATCTGAATTCAGCATAAGACTGACACATTTGCGACACCTTGTATTTTTGGGGTTCAGTCTTCCCCCAATATTCCAGAAAACCGATTATATTGCCTGAGGAATCTTCTAGAATGTTAAGCAGCTATAAGGCATTCCAAATTCCCTCGTACTCGATATGCCTGTTCTCAAACGGCAATTTACATCTCGGATCTATCGCAACTTTCAAGTCGTCTTACCTGGAATGGCGATCGGAGGGGTTGTTGCGTTGCTGGGTCAATTGGGCATATGGCAGTCATTGGAAAATCTAACGAATAGTTTGCTCTTTCAGATGCGCGGAGGACGCCCCTGGGACAATCGAATCGTCGTCATTGAAATTGATGACCATAGCCTCCGAGAATTAGGAGCCTTTCCTTGGTCCAGAGAACGCTACCAAAATCTGATCGAAACCCTCACCCCTGCTAATCCCAGCGCCATTGCCTTTGATATTTTACTGTCTGAGCCGAGTTACAGGGATCAAGCTCTAGCCAAGGCAATGGATACTCAAATGCGCGTCCTGTTTCCCCATGCTTGGGAGCAGAGTACAGGACAGCCTTTGCCGCCCGCGCCTAAGTTACAAGAATCTGCGGCGGGAGTGGGACATATTTTTACCAAAACCGATTCCGATGGGGTTCCCCGATCGTTTCTTCCGGTCTACGGCAATCAACGCGCCTTTGGCTTAGAAATTGCAGCCGTCGCTTCAAGCTTTTCAACCGCCTTACCCATCGAACTCCCAGACTTAGAAACGATCAAACCTCGTGAACCCCTGTGGCTCAATTGGCGATCGTCCTCCGATCGGGCCTTGCATTACTCCTTTTCAGATGTCCTCAGTCGTAAGGTATTGCCAGCCACCTTCAGCAACAAAATCGTTCTGGTGGGCATGACCGCCACGGGCACTGACCCACTACACACCCCATTCAACCGCAATCCTCCCTCAAACGGGGTCTACTTTCATGCCACCGTTCTGAATAATCTGTTGCATCAAGACTTCCTCAGAGTCCCCGATCGACATTGGCTTTGGGGACTGGTTGTCCTAGGTGGATTACTCAGTTTAGGACTCCTCCATTCACGCTGGTGGATGCAATGGGTCATTTTAGGGTGTAGCCTATTGGCTTGGGGATTGCTCAGTCTAGGGCTATTGCACTACAACATTTGGATTCCAGTCGTAGCGCCGAGCTTGACCTTACTCTCAACCGGAGCCTGGATTTTACTCATCGATCGCCTGCGGGCGCAGGCCGCTTTAAAGGTGAGAGGTGAGTTTTTAGCAGTGATGAGTCATGAATTGAGAACGCCGCTCAATGGCATTCTAGGCATGAGCCAAGTCCTACTCACCAGTGACCTAAAGACGCAACAGCGCGATCGGATTGAAATCATTCACCGAAGTGGCGATATGCTACTCACCTTAATTAACGACATCCTCGATTTTTCTAAACTCGATGCAGGCAAACTTCAAATAGAATCCATTCCCTTTTCCCTAGAAGGTTGTATCAAAGACACCCTTGATTTAATCAAACCCTCAGCAGATGTCAAACAATTACAGCTCAATTTAAATCTTTCACCCTCTCTACCCAAGACCATCATCGGCGATCCCACAAGGCTACAACAAATTCTATTCAATCTTTTAGGCAATGCGGTCAAGTTCACCTCCTATGGCGAAGTCTGTCTCACGGTCACAATGAACAGCCTTTCAAAACCCTTTGGAAAATCCATTCCCTGTACCCTCAGCTTTGCCGTTAGAGACACCGGAATTGGCATTGCGCCAGATCAGCGCGATCGGTTATTTCAATCGTTTACGCAAGCTGATAGTTCCATTCATCGTCGTTACGGGGGAACGGGTTTAGGCTTGGCCATTAGTCGCCAGCTCGTTAAACAAATGGGCGGGGATTTGAATGTCAAAAGTCGATTGGGCATTGGCTCAACTTTTGAGTTTTCGATCCAGACAGAACAGGTTCTTGAAACGATCGTCAATTCTGCTGTACCCAGCTATCGGCGACAAGCTGAGCTAGATTCAGCGGTCCTATCCAGTCAGTCCTCAGATCAAAGTATGGTCAACTCACCCGAAGCCGCTGAACCTATTCATCAAGCTAGTCAAACCAATCA
Organism: Synechococcales cyanobacterium bin31.maxbin.ball.101; assembly: GCA_013298165.1. GTDB lineage: Bacteria > Cyanobacteriota > Cyanobacteriia > Leptolyngbyales > Leptolyngbyaceae > JAAFJU01. Next base: position 39,536 of record JAAFJU010000026.1, read on the forward strand.
AACTAGTCAAAACAATCAGACCAATCAGACCAATCAAACTAGTCAAACTAGTCAAACTAGTCAAACTAGTCAAACCAATCTCATCTCTCATTCATCAGGACGATCGGATCTGCGAATTCTCTTAGCAGACGACACCCTGGTCAATCAAAAAGTTGCACTTTATTTTCTAGAGGAGTTGGGGTATACCGCAGACTTAGTGATGGGAGGTCAAGCCGTACTCGATCGGCTGCAGGTCCAAAACTACGACGTGCTGCTATTAGATATTCAAATGCCAGATATCGATGGACTAGCGGTTTCCAGGGAAATTCACAAGCAGGGCTACATCCATGGAGAGTCCACAAATCTCCCCTATATCATTGCCATGACTGCCCATACTTCCCTGAAAGACCAGCAGGACTGCGTTGAAGCAGGGATGGATGATTACATTAGCAAACCCCTACGCATTTCAGAACTCGGGGAAAAGCTCCTCCGTTGTCAAGCGTCCCTCCCTCGATTTAATGCAGAATTTTCTGAACCAGCCATTTTGGAAACGAAAACCTCAGAGACCAGCAGTTTAGAGAAAACCTTGCCGAATGGAAGTAATCCCACTACCATAGCCACACCCAGATTACCTGATATAGCTCCCAATACAGCTCCCAATACAGCCTCACCTCATCCCACCCAAAATTGGGATGAGACCTGGCAATACCTGATGCAAATTACACTCGATAACCAGAATTTTGCGATCGATTTACTCGAACTCGCCATTGGTGAAAATACAACTCGCCTTGAGCGCCTCAAGGCCGCGATCGCTAGAAACCCCATTGATTTTGCAACGATTCAATCCTTAGCCCACCAGATTAGAGGCTCCTGTGGCAACCTCGGGCTAACGGTCCTTCAGCAACTCGGCCATGATCTGGAGCAAGATGCCATGCATCACCGTTCAGGCCCTGTCATTCAGTCTCTTCGACTCATTGAGCAGGCTATGCAAGGAGTTGAATACTACCGATCAACCCTACCCGACAGGCCCGTCTATGCTCGAAGAATTTAATAAACATCACAATTCTCAAATTACGATCGTCATTTGAGAAATAATTCAGTCTCGCCTTGTCCTATTAAAGACTCCTGTTTAATTAACACCATGAAAGTTCTAATCGTTGAAGATGACCAGCAACTTGCAGAGATTCTGAAAAACAGTCTCAAGAGTCGCTATGCCATTGACATTGCCCAGGATGGCTTGCAGGCATCGCAATTTCTATTCAGCAATAACTACGACTTAGTGCTGCTCGACTCCTCACTCGGGGCGATCGATGGGTTGACACTCTGCCAGGATCTGCGACAGGCAGGCAATCAAGTCCTGATTATGTTGATGTCCAGCAATGACAGTACCAGCGATCGGGTTGCGGGACTGGATGCTGGCGCGGATGACTACGTGATTAAACCCGTCGCCCTTGGGGAACTAGAGGCTCGAATGCGGGCATTACTGCGTCGTCGCACCGTCAGTGAACTGCCCATTCTCACCTGGGGACTCCTGCGCCTTGAGACTTCTAGCTGCAATGTCTTTTATGATGGCAAACCCTTAGGACTCACCACCAAGGAATACAGTATTGTCGAGTTATTGCTGCGGGAAAAGGAACGCATCTTCAGTCAGCGAGCGCTGCTAGATGCCCTTTGGCCCTCGGACAACAACCCTCGGGGCGAAGAAACAGTGCGGACCCACATGAAGCGACTGCGCCAAAAGCTCAAGCCCGTGGGAGCGAGCGATCTGATCGAAACCGTTTACGGTCTGGGCTACCGTCTCAATCCGGCCCTGAAGTCAACGCCTGCGACGGTACCCTACGAAGATATTAGCGATGGCGACGTAACTCCCGCGATCCCGATGACAGCCGCCGATCTAAAGGAGGAGACGATCGCACAGTTTTGGGCCAAGCAATCAGGGCGGTTTTTAGAACGCATTGCCGCCTTAGACCACCTCACGCAAGCCCTACAAAAAAACCTCAGCGACCAAGATTTACGGGGAATCGTCCGTCATGACTGTATGCAATTAGTGGCAGCGGTCGGGGGCATTTGTTTTCCTGAGGCGTTACCGAAGGTGCAAGCCTTGGGTCAATGGCTCCAGAAGGCTCCCCTCAAGGCCCCGGCTGAAATCCAAATCCTCCGCCAACAGATTGCGCTCCTCGGCAATCTCTTAGAAGGCGTTCGGGATGGCAATGACAGTAGCGATCGGTTTAATCGTGTTTTGGACAAAAATCCAGAACGGCGGATTCTCATGGTCGATCCCGATCGGGAATATGTCACAGAACTCATGTCTGCGGGACATCGCTGGGGACTGCAAGTGGTGCGGGCCACGAGTCCTGGAGCGGCTTGGGATGCGATCGCACGGGTCTGTCCAGATATGTTGTTGATGGATTGCTCCGAGGGAACCGATACCGCTGCAAATCTCAACTTATTACAGCAGATTTGCGATCGCTGTCCCAATGTTCCCATCAGCATCTTGGCCGATGGCAACGTCAACGACCCATTGGGGATTGCCAAATTTGGGGGACAGGGATTTTATCGAAAATCCATTCCTCAGACCACGCTATTAGAACGCATTCAAGAGCGTCTGCCAAAACGAAAATCAGAAAGTTTTAGCGCTGGGGCGAAGATTCTAGTCGTCGATGACGATCGCGTGCTGTTGGAGTTTTTAAAAGGGATTTTGGAGCCTTGGGGATTTCAGGTAACGCTGTGCGAGGATTCGAGTCAGTGTGAGGCATTGATTGAACGAGAATGTCCCGATTTGTTGGTATTGGATTTGGAAATGCCCCAGGTGCATGGGTTAGAACTCTGTGAGCGGTTACGATCGAATGCCAGCACGGTTTTGTTACCGATTTTGGTGTTAACTGCGCATCAGAATGTCACGACCATTCAAAAGGTCTATTCAGCAGGAGCGGATGATTTTGTCAGTAAGCCCGTCATTACCCCAGAGTTAATGACACGCATTTTCAATCGTCTGGAACGATCGGAACTCGTGAAGCAACAAACCGAACGCGATCCCTCCACCCAATTGCTCAATCGATCGGGTTCTCTCAATCGATTTGAATCCGTCATCGATCGGGCAAACCGGGCGCATCAGCCCTTGAGTTTGGGATTGGTCAGTGTGGAGTCTATTGTGCAACTCAGACGGAGCGCAGGCTACGAAGCCAGCGATCGGCTCGTCAATCAGATCGCGGAACAACTCTTAAATCTGTCCTATCGCGACACCGTCATTTCGCGGTGGGAAAGCAGTGAATTTTTAGTGATGATGCCGGGACTGACCGCAAAAGCCGGGGCACAACTGTTACTTCAAGCCGTGCAGGGAATTAAAAAAGACTGGCCAGATGTCACCTTGGGAGTCGGTGTCGCAGATCTATCTCCCGAACAATCAGAGATTTCAGCACTTTATCAAGATGCGGTGAAACAGTTGCAGGTGATTTAAAGAGGTGGACAAAACTCGTTAAGTCTCTGGCAATAAATCTTTAAGTATAGAGATTTAAAGTCAAGCTTGTTAAATCCCTGGAGAGAAATCCTTCTGCATAGAAACTGAAAGTGAACCCTAAAGGAAGCTCAACAGGGTTCATTGAACGATCTATTGAGGTAGGACATGGATATTTACATTCAAAAGAAGGGGCAACAACTGGGTCCCTACAATCCAGCAACAGTATTAGCAGGGCTTGAAAGTGGAGAGCTTTCGCGCCAGGATCTGGCTCGGTTGCGCGGCAAACAGTGGCAATCACTTGAATCTCTGCTGCCTGTAATTCGCGGGGAACGCGCTCCAGAACCCAAACCCAAACGATCGCTTCTGTCCATTGGCTTAGGTCTTTTTCTCGCGATCGGCGCACTCGGGACCGTCTTGTCGATGCAACACTCGAATCAACTGCAAAAAGAACGAATGGCGGAGGCATATAAAAGGCAACAATTGGGGGAACCGATCGCCCCTAAAACTATTAAAGGACCCGATTATTATCAAGCCTTTAAAGACAAGGCCATGGGCATTTCTAAACTAAAGACCACGCTAGCGCCTAACGAAAACGCAAAAATCAAAGGGAAAGTCCTCGTCTTTCTCCAAAGCCTTAAGGAGTTGGAATACTACACAATGCTGGGCTTTGAGAACCGAAGTTCCGCCTCGCTTCAGAAATACATATCCCAAGATGATGACAGTTTGAAAGAATTAGGTCTTACATTTCAGGATATGGCAGACAATTTGGATGACCTAGAAACGGTGATTCAAATTGAATGTCGTAGTTCAGAGGAACCCATCGGGATGTATGAAGGAAAAATAGCAGGCAACCCAATCCCAGCCTATGCCAATATTTGCTTAGTCTCAATCATTGATTACAAAACTAAAACGATCGTCGCCCAAGACACCTTTGAGAACAACAAAACAAGCGAAACCGTCAGCGTATCTAAAGACCAATTAGCCGTCGCCATACCGCCGCCCATGGAAAAAATCCAAGACTATATCAAAAGCCTCCGATCATCTAAGTCATAATTTCAAGAATTAAAAAGTCCAGGGTACAGGAGTTGAACCTGTCTGAGGCGAATTATGAGTTCGCTGCCTAAACCGATCGGCCAACCCTGGAAGCAACGCTAGCTTGCACTATGAATGTAAGCGTAGGACATACTTCAAAACTATACCTTAGGAACTAGACCTGAAAAATCAGAATCTATAGCTCCCCAGCAGTGAGTTAACTCTATGGTAACGCGAGAAAAACACTTTGAACTGCTTTTTAAGAA
>JAAFJU010000224.1 GCA_013298165.1 Synechococcales cyanobacterium bin31.maxbin.ball.101
CGGCGATCGTTTGAACGAGAGGGTTCGATCGGTTCTGTGGGGGTGGATTGGGGGCAAACACCAAAAGCTGACCCTCCGTCCGATGGGTCAACAGATCCGTCATATTGACGACCGTACCTGTTTCCAGCCTGCGTCGAGTCGGACTCTGATCCAAATGGGCTTGAAGTTTCTCTAATGCCTGTGTTGTGCGACTTTGGGCGAGGTCTCGCACCGCTAACTGCCGCTGCTGAAGGGTGAAATAGGTCACGACCGCAGAAAGGGTGGCCAATTGCAGCGCGATCGACAGTGCTACTAGAGCCTGTACGGTCGTCATGCGCGATCGGCGCTCTAACACAGAAAAAATAGACTTTATCAACGACATAGTAAATGTGGGGGGTAGTGCGCACCAGGAGGTCAAATCAAAAAGCAGAATCTCAACCGCCCGAGTGAATCAGCTCTCCCAGTTGGCATACGGAGTATCAATTCATCAGGCAGGAAAATTATCACCCAGTTTTTTTTGTAAAAAAAAATACCTTGTATTTATTTAACGATTTTTAGGTTTGTCAAAATAAATTAAAGAATCTTATTCTGCGTCCACAATTCAGCATTAATACGGAACATATGTTTTTGTTAGACGTGTAAACCATCATTAAAAGATTATTACTGGACTAAAAATCTTAAAAAATGGTTAAGTTAGCGATTATGAGTTAAATTGTTTAAGTGTAGAATAGTGCTTTCGATCGTTATTTTATATTTGTCCAATTATCCTATCTCAGTAATAACACTGAGTTTATATAGGAAAAGGTCCATCTATTTCTAGCAATATGAGTGTTAGCTATGAATATGGCTTTTCACAAAAGCGTGATGTTGAGCGACATGAGTGATAGCGGTGACGTCAGGCCATTGCTGTTATCTCGTGATGAGAATGACATTTTGTCGGTGCTGCCGACAGGATGTGCCATTTTCGATCGCAGTGAGCAGTGCATCTATCTCAATCCTGCAGGGCAGCGTCTTGTGGGTCATCATCAGCTTTCATTTATTCGGACCTTAAAGAAGGGTGAAACTGGCGGGACGGAGCAGGTGTTGTTTTTCCGGCAGGGAGTGCCCGTTGCGCTGGAAATCCAAACCATTCCAAGGATTTGCCGTCGCTCACAACAGCCGATTACGATCGTTCTCTTTAGAGAGGTCACGGGCCAAGAGCAGGAGACGAAGCACCTGGCGAATAATGCGTATTTTTATCAACGCCTCGCTGAAAACATGCCGGGTTCGTTTCAATACGTGATGAATTCTACGCTTCAAGGCCAGTTAACCTACGTTAGCCCTAATTTTTATAAGCTCTACAGCATCGAAGCGAGCTGGCTCTTGGAGCATCCCGACAACCTCTGGAAAATTGTCTCTCCAGAAACGATTCAAGCGATGCGAGACGAGGTCCTTCGATCCTACGAAAGCCTCACTCCTTGGATTCATCAAGGAATATTAGTAACACCTAGAGGGCAACAGCACTTTCAAGGCTATGCGACCCCTGAAAAACTGCCCAACGGCAATGTCGTTTGGCATGGATTTATGTTCGATATTACGGCCCAAAAGAAAGCGGAGGTCGCTCAAAAGCATAGTGACAGTCAACTCAATTATTTGAGTAAGACCGTTCTCGGCGTGCCGTTTCGCTATGCGCTCGATCAGCGGGGACGGTATGGATTTTGTGATTTAGATCCGCAAATTCAGCAGATTTATGGCATCGATCGGCAGGTCTTAATGGAGAATCCGGATGCTCTAGCCTCCACTGCCCATCCTGACGATCGCCATGCCCTACAGTCCGTCATCAACCAAACCCAAGCGAATCCTGCGGCGTTTAATCTGGAATATCGCATCATCACTCCTCAAGGACAGATCAAATGGACGAAAATCGTCGCCCAGCATGAGCGACAGCTCGATGGTAGCGATATGTGGTATGGCATGATTCTGGATATCACAGAGCGCAAGCAAGTTGAAATGATTCTGGACAACTATAACCAGAGTCTAGAGCAGGAAGTTTACGAACGGACCTTAGAACTGGAACTAGAAATCCAGGAACGCAAACGAGCAGAGGAACAGGCCCGCAAAGCGGAATCGGCCCTCCGACAGGCCAACGCCAAGTTAGAGCTGCTGGCGACCTTAGATGGACTGACCCAAATCGCAAATCGACGCCGATTTGATTCTTTTTTAAGTCAAACTTGGCGACTGATGCTGCGACAAAAGCAGGAGATATCCGTCATTATGTGCGATGTCGATTATTTCAAACGCTATAACGATACCTACGGGCATCAGGCCGGGGATGCTTGTCTTCAAAGGATTGCGGAGGTGCTTCAGATGACCGCAAACCGCGCAGGTGATCTAGTGGCTCGCTATGGCGGTGAAGAATTTGCCATTATCTTGAGTGATACGGATGAATTTGGTGCAAGAAGCTTATGTCATAACCTGCGATGGGCGGTTTCAGAGTTGGAGATTCCGCATTCTGGGTCTGATGTGAGTCCTTATGTGACGCTGAGCATTGGAACTTGTACCTTGTTTCCGAGCTTACAAATTTTGCCTGAGAGTCTGGTGGCAATGGCGGACAAAGCCCTCTATGCCGCTAAGCGCCAAGGCCGAAATCAAGCTGTCCATAGTTCAGACTTGGGACTCCCGTCTTGTCCGATTAATCCCGATCGGTCTTTAGGTGTGGAACACCACGGTTCAAACGCCTAATGAAAAAACGCCTTAAAAAACGCTACAAAAAGCCCCTCATTTCAACAAGAAATGAGGGGCTTTTTGTGATGAGCTAGACGCTAGCGGCTTCACGTCCCGCCGCATGTTGGGCGTGGGTGCGCTTAAGTTCGCCGCTGGTCATGGCGGCATAGAGGCGATTGAGGGCATTCACATAGGCTTGGGCGGAGGCGACGATGATGTCTGTGTTGGCCGATCGTCCGGAGAAGATCCGATCGTCATGTTTCAGTCGAATGGTGACTTCGCCGATCGCATCAATGCCTGCCGTGACGGACTGTACCGAGAATTCAATCAACTCGTTGGGGACTTGAACCACGCGATTGATGGCTTTATAAATGGCATCGACGGGACCTGTGCCGATCGCTGCATCCATCAATTCTTCGCCGTCCGGCGTGCGGATCCGAACGGTGGCTGTGGGTTGGGCATTGCTGCCGCAGGAGACTTGGGCCATTTCTAGGCGGAAGAGTTCCGGGGGTTGCTGGGTTTCGTCGTTGGCGATCGATTCGAGATCCCAGTCGGTGATTTCTTTCTTTTTGTCGGCGAGTTCCTTGAAGCGGACGAAGGCTTTGTTCAGTTCCGTATCTCCAAGTTCAAAGCCCAATTCATTTAGGCGAGTTCGGAAGGCGTTACGTCCGGAATGTTTGCCCAAGACCATTTGGTTATTGGTCAGGCCGATGGATTGGGCATCCATGATTTCGTAGGTGTTGCGGTTTTTGAGCATTCCGTCTTGGTGAATGCCGGATTCATGGGCAAAGGCATTGGCCCCGACGATCGCTTTGTTTGGCTGCACCAGCATTCCGGTCAGATTGGAAACCAGTCGCGAGGTTCGATAAATTTCAGTGGTATTAATGCCTGTAATCGGCGCTTCCGACTCCACAGGTCTACCAATGAAGGGATTGAAGTATTGCCGACGCACGTGGAGCGCCATGACGAGTTCTTCTAAGGCTGCGTTTCCAGCGCGTTCGCCGATGCCGTTGATGGTGCATTCCAGTTGACGGGCACCATGTTTGATCGCTTCGAGGAACGAGGCCACGGCCAATCCCAGATCGTTGTGGCCATGGACTGAAATGATGGCCTGATCGACGTTGGGTACGTTTTCCTTAATCCCGCGAATCATATCCCCAAATTCATTGGGGGTCATGTAGCCGACGGTGTCGGGAATGTTGATCGTCGTCGCGCCCGCTGCGATCGCTCGTTCTAAGACTTGATACAGATAAGCAGGTTCCGATCGGGCCGCATCCATGGGTGAAAATTCGACATCTTCCACAAAGGATTTGGCGTATGTCACCATCTCTTCAGCGATCGTCAGCACTTCCGATCGGGTTTTCTTCAGTTGATATTCCAAGTGAATATCAGAGGTGGAGATAAAGGTATGGATCCGTTTGTGAACCGCAGGTTTCAAGGCGTCTGCCGCTGCCTTAACATCCGCAGGCAGCGCCCGTGCCAGACTACAGATCACAGGACCGTCTTCCGTTCCGACTAATTCTGCAATGCGTTTGACCGCTTCAAAGTCCCCAGGACTGGCAAAGGCAAACCCCGCTTCAATCACATCCACGCCAAGCCGTGCGAGTTGACGGGCGATCGTGATTTTCTCTTCCACATTGAGCGTTGCGCCGGGAGCTTGCTCGCCGTCGCGCAAGGTCGTGTCAAAAATAATAATGCGATCGTCGTGATTTTTCATGGCTGTTCTGGCTCTCTATTTAAGTGCGCCCTAGAAAATAAGTGATGGAAGATTCGGACGTGGAACTATTGTAATACGTCTTGGGGATGCTGTACTACAAAAGTTACAAGTGAAATTTTCGATCGATTTTTGGGCGACGTCTCTGGAGCTGGAACGGTTTAGGTGGCTTGAAGCTGTTGCAGTTGTTCTTGGGAAAGTCCTGTAATGTCGGCGATCGTTTCCAGGTCCATCCCGCGTCGCAGCATCTTCAACGCCAACTCCCGAGTCGTGCGCTCAGTCCCTTTCTCAATCCCTTGCTTAATACCAATCCTTTCGGCGTTAGTCACATAAGGCATGTTCTGACTCTCCTCAAAGGTTTTTAGTTCGCGCCAGAATTCATCCTCTAGCGCTCTGTTTAAGAAGTCAACGGTTGTTTATCAACATCCCGATCCCCCTAAATCCCCCTTAAAAAGGGGGACTTTGAGCTGAATTCTAAAAAGGGAGACTTGGAGCTAAATTCCGGTTCCCCCTTTTTAAGGGGGCTAGGGGGATCGGGTATTGCGATTCCCACACAAGGAATTCTAAAACAGAATTAAGTCAAGACTCGATCGTCGCCGTCGCATCTTCCGGAGTCCCAAACACTAGTCGCAACAGCGGTGGGGCCAAGAAGGTCGTCGCGATCACCATAATAATGATCGACACTTGCAATGGCTTACTCAAGATCCCACTTGCCGCGCCAATGCCCGCAAACACCAGCCCCACCTCACCGCGCGGGATCATGCCAACGCCGATCGCCAACCGATTGACTCCCGGAATCCCAAAGACTGCCCAGCCCGTCACGACCTTCCCGACGATCGCCACTGCGACTAAAAATACCGCAATCAACAGCCCTGCACGGTTGTCCGCCACCGCAGGATTCAGCACCGTCAAGTCAGCGCGCGCCCCGACGGTGACAAAAAAGATCGGCACGAAGAGATCGGCGATCGGCTTAATCAACTCATCTAGCTCTTCACGGGCATCACTTTCATCCAGGACCAAGCCCGCCGCAAAGGCTCCCAAAATGGCTTCCAAATGAATCGCATTCCCAATGAATGCCATGAAAAACGCAAAAATAAACGCTGGAACAATGATGTTGCCACGGGTTTCGAGTTTGGATACGACCCACACAAAGGATGAGTTCAGCAATCCACCTAGCAAAATCGATCCCATCAAAAATGCCGTTGCACTCACAATCAAATACACAACATTCGTCACATCAATTTCGCCTGTTTTGGCCAAACTCGCCACAACCGCTAACACAATAATGCCGAGCACATCATCAATAATGGCCGCACCAACAATAATTT
>JAAFJU010000262.1 GCA_013298165.1 Synechococcales cyanobacterium bin31.maxbin.ball.101
ACCCAAGTTCAATGAGGCTAATCTATCACCTAATCTCGGTACTGATAAATCGGCAGCATCACACTAAAAATCGAACCCTCTCCCGGACGACTTTTCACCGAAATCGAACCCCCACTGCGCAACAGCAACTGCTGCACGATCGTCAATCCCAAGCCCGCCCCGCTAGAGTCCTCCCCCGCCACCTGACGCACCCGATAGAACCGATCGAAAATCTTCGGAATCTCCTGCACCGAAATCCCCACCCCTGTATCTTTAAACTCTAATTGCAAGAAATCACCCTGCTGCTTGGCCCGCACCCAGACCTGACCACCCGTTGGCGTGAATTTAATCCCGTTATGAATCAGTCCCACCACAATTTGACGGAGCCAAGGAATCAGACAGGCGATCGGCGGCAAATCATCCGGAATTGTATGGGCCAGACGCACCCCTTTCTCTTCCGCCAAAGGCTGATAAGTACTCACGACTCCCGGCACCACATCAGACAGCGAAATCGCCTGCAAGGTCTCCCGTTCTGCCATCTGGTCCAAGCTGACCAAATCCAACAAACTGCCAATCAACGAGGTCTGCCGATCGCACTCCCGAATCAACAGATCCATGTAGCGCTGACGTTGCGGGGGCTTGATATTGGGTGAATTCAGCAGCGTCAGGGCTGTTTTCATATTGGTCAGAGGCGTCCGCAGCTCTTGACCCACGTTACTCAAAAACTCATCCTTCGCCCGGACACTTTGCGCCAGTTCCGCATTCTGCATTTGCAACAGATCCACCGTCTCCGACTGCTTCCGATGGGTCATCATCCGCTGCCAAAGATCCTCTTGACGATGCACCTGACGATTCATCAAGCCTGCTAGCACTAAGGAATCAGGGCTATCCATCGCCATCGATCCCACCTTCGACAAATCCCATTGAGCAAGCTGCGATCGCCATTGCTTCACACAAGACTCCACCGTCAGACCCTCTGAAACCTCTTCCACCTGAGTTTTTAAGACGTCCTCTAACTGTTCCAGCATCGGCTGCACCTGGGACCATCCCACGCCACAGGAGACCATCAGCATGTTGCGCCGATCGCCCCCATCCACGACCTCCGCCGCTTCCAACGCCGTCAGACGCTTCACCTTCACCCGCTGCGCCACAATCAACCCACAAAAGCTCTGGGAAACCACCATAAAGAAAAACTCTCGGCGCAGAGCGTTTTCGACCCCCAACTGAAACTGAATCGGTTGGCGGTCTAGGGAGGCTAACAGTGTATTGCCCTCTAAAAGCCCCGGACTCGCCGTTGCATCCACAGCCTCATCCGCCGCACTCACCAGAGAATAAACCTGCCGATCGTCCGGCAACAGCGCTAGACATTTTAATAGTTCTGCCTGCCAAGCTTCCCCACGCGGAAATTTAGCCCACACCAGCGCACTACAGGACTGTTCCACCAGACTATCAACCCAACTTCCCACTAGCCCCTTCAAGGTTGTAGGACTCACAGAAACGGCTTCCGGCGAGTTTTCTCGCTGAGTTAAGGCATCAAAAAACGATCGGGGGGTAGGTAAAGTCATGGTGCAACTAAAGAAAAGAATTGAGGGCAGCTCGGGGAAAAGCCAGACGTTTTTTAAAGTCTCCTTAGAGATCTAGCCACAGTTTTTGAAAAATTCAACATTTTTGCGAAAAACAGATCCCTTTCTCGAATAATTAAGGCACTGAATGAGATTAAACTTCATCTAAATTTAATCCCGATCGTCGATTCTTGGATTATGTCCCTAAATTGAACTCATAGATTGAAATCATGGATTGAACTCATAGATTGAATTCATAGGTAGATGGCAAGGCTTCCAGGATGAGATGTTCCTGACTCACTTGATTGGCCCGATCGAAGTCTCCCAGATTACAAAATAACCGTTTGAGATCCGCTTGAATTTTGATAAAGAGATCAGAATTAGCCAGCAATCGGGCCACTTGGAGACGATGTTGATGGACCTCCACGGCCTGGGGCGACTGACCTAGACCTTCATGGAAAATAGCGAGACTGCGCAGGGCTTGCTCCTCTGCCACAAGGTCCTTGACTCTCTGGGTCAATTTGACGCGATCGCGGGCATACCCGATCGCTGCCGAAGGACGCCCCACTGAATAGCAAGCCGTACTCAAATGCTTCAAAACCTGCATCTCTAGGCGTGGCTGTTCCATTGCACGAACGAGGGTTAGGCGCTGCTCATAGTAGTCGATCGCCGTTTCTGTCTCTCCGATCGCGTAATAGGCATTCCCTAAATTCTTCAGCACTTGGGCTTCCACCGTCTGATCCTGTAAGGTCCTCGCCAAGATCAATGCCTGCTTTTCATAGGAAATGGCCTGGGCGTAATCCTGGGTCACTTTAAACACCAGCCCCAAGTTATTCAAGGCCGCCATCGCCCCTCGATGATCCCCCACCTTCTGCGCTAGCCCTAAACTTTCGTGCTGGAAATGACGGGATTGATCCACATCATTTAAGTGGCGGTAGGCGTTGCCGATCGTGCCTAGGATCTTAATGGCGATCGTATGCTGATTCTGGGGATAGGCTAGGACCAAGGTTCGCTGGCCATAGTCAATGGACTGTTGATAATCCCCATTGCTGTAGGCTGCCAGGGTTAGATAGCTTAAAACTTGGGCTTGTCCCGGCAAGAACTCAAGCTGGGTATATCGTTCTAACGCCTTTTCTAAGACAGGCAGCGCTTCCCCATAGGACTGGCTCTGAAGATGCTTGAGACCCGCCTGAACCAAACTTTCCCCCTCCTGTAGGACCTGCGGCAGGGGGGTGTTTAATCGGTTGAGCGGAGAAGCATTCGCTTGAATCGCGCCAAGAGAGGCTTCCAAGCCCCCAAAGCCCTCTGGTAAGACGGTGTCGCGGGTTGAATACTGGGGGAATCGATCATCCATGAGAAACCACTCGATTCAGGACAAGCTGCCTGTATAGAGTGGACCACTTGAAGCGATTATCTACCCCAAACTTCAAAAAACACACCATAAATTTTTAGACGATACGCTCTAGATGATATCTAGCCCACATCTCGCTTCCCAGAATGAATCCGGCGATGCAAACCTGATGTCTAAAAAAAGAGGTTGACAGACGCCAATAGATTTGCGATTATAAATCTCGTGCGCAGCGAGTTTTATTAAGCGAGCCTAGCCAAAACCGCGTTTACGCGGGTGTAGCTCAGTGGTAGAGCGTCACCTTGCCAAGGTGAATGTCGCGCGTTCGAATCGCGTCACCCGCTTATTTAGTTTCAATACATTGCAGGTCACTGGTTGACTATAACCTGTTGAGTTTTGCGATGATGAGAACCTAACTTCATTGATTAGACAACATGCAGAAAATTGACTTGCGGGTTGACTATCCCTGTCCTTGTCGTCGAGAGGCTCGGCTGATTCCTATCGCCCTTACTGAAGCGCTGGGCTGCGATCGCTGTCCAAATGTCTATGTGATCACCGAAGAAGGGGATCAAGTTGAGCAGGTTTCTGGTATTCCCACGGCCCGTCGGCGATGGCAGTGGACGGGAAAGAATTGGGAGTCGCCTCCATCGAAGCACCCCTGGGGACGATCGATTATACTCGTAGCAGCGGTAATTCTGCTGGGTCTCTTTGTCTGGACGCTGGTTCATGCGGTTCCGGGACAATGGGCCATTTTGGTCTGTATTGTGGTGGTGTCGATCGGTCCGTTTTGGGTGGATCGATTCAGTCGCTGGTTCTTACGCCGATAGAGGATTTTTTCATGGATAGCGTTGGGCTAGCTCACATTGCTTCGCATCAATTAGCCATGATGCCGTCCCAACAGCGAGATGTGGGCATCAAGGCCATTGCCCAAGCGTTTGAGCAGAACTATCACTTGTTGCTGGAGGCTAACACGCTCGATCTCGAAGCTACGCAGTTTCGGGAACCCGACGCGCAGCATCCCCCGATTCCCTTAGAGTGGCTCCGACTGACTAAGGAACAAATTCAGCGTTGGATTAAAGCCTTTCATTTGATTGCAGGGTCTCCGGATCCTCTGCGACAAATGGCAGGATTTTATAGTCCTCGGCAATGCCATTGGATGCCCTTGGGGACGATCGGTTTGGCCTATGAGGGGCTGACGGAAGTGGCGGCCATGGCGATCGGGATGGCGCTCAAGACGGGAAACGTTCTGATTCTGCATACGAGTTCTGACAATACCCATACTCACACAGCCCTCCTGCAAATATGTCAGGAGGCTCTGCGGATGCACCATTTTCCAGAGGGTTGTCTACTGTCTATGGATGCAGGGGAGTTTATGCGCCATCGCGAAGTCAGACAGGTCGGCAAGATTCGGCAGTGGATTGCCTATGGTCGTCCTGCTTGGCGTGCCCAGATCCGATCGCAGGTGCGCACGAGTGTGATGGAGTCGATGATCGGCAACTGCTATCTCTATTGGGCGGCGTCGGGTGGGGTGGATTCGGTGCGGGAGATGATTTTGGCGAGTCATATTGGTGA
>JAAFJU010000084.1 GCA_013298165.1 Synechococcales cyanobacterium bin31.maxbin.ball.101
TGATATTAATTTAGACGAAGCGCGTGGCAATTTGAGCGAAGCGGAAACTCGCTTTAATAAAGCTCAAAATGGCACCGATCGATCGGAACTCATCCAAGCAACGCAACAATTCAAACGCGCTAGAGCGAGAGTTCAAGCGGCGGGCGGAAACGCTTAGATCGTTGGATTGAGATTGTGGGTTGAGATTGTGACTGATAGAAGAGAGGTAATGACCTCTCTTTTTTATTGGTTTTTTAAATGACCTATTTTTAATAGATCCTGGCGAACCGCCCCCCGGCCCCCAATTCTGGGGGAGTCAGAGTTGGAGTTGATTAGCGTCAGGATGGTTTTGAATGTATAACTTTGCTTCAGCGTCAGAGCAAGAATCGATCGTCTTTGGTTCTGCGCGGCCTGGGTATCAGGAGGCCGAAGTTAACCAATGGATTGAATTCATGCAAATCCAAGGCATTCAAAGAGTCTGCTGTTTGTTGTCTGAATCGCAATTGGAAAACTATTCTGATTTGCTCGATCGCTACCGACAGGCGTTTGGATCCGATCGGGTTTGTTGGGCACCGATCGAAGATTTTCATATTGCGGAGATCTCACTGGTGCAGCAGAAAATCTTACCGTTCCTCACGATCGCTAATCAAAACCATTCTCCTGTGGTCGTTCATTGTGCGGGAGGCGTTGGGCGGACGGGGCAGATTTTAACGGCTTGGTTAATGGCAGGGCGAGGATTTTCAAAACAAGCAGCGATCGATTCAGTGAAACAAAGGGGCAGAAATCCTTATGAAGCTGTGATTGCCGCGCCCTTCAAAGGTCGAAATCCCTGGACTGTGGCGGCTGAACTCGATCGGCTTTTAGAAAGTTGTCGTCTGACGAACCGCCCCCTAGCTCCCAATTCTGGGGGAACATGAATTTCCGAAGCCCCCAGAATTGGGGGTTGGGGGCGGTTCGCCAGGGATTGAGATAAATCTCTAACGGCTTCGATCGTTTTGCGCGTCATCTACACCATCTCGCATTACACTTGGTACAGGTGAATTACTAGTGAATGACGATCGGTTCTATGCCACTTGAGAAACCACTCGGTTCTGTTACCCAAGGATCCCTTAGCAAAGGACTTGAAGTCCGCCTCCACGCCGACATTTCCGTTGAAGAAATGCGGGTGGGGAAATTTCTCGTGGTTCATGGGAGCCGATCGCGCTTCTTTTGTATGCTGACGGATGTGGCCCTCGGAACGGGCAGTCAACGCATTTTATCCAATCCCCCGGACCCGACAGATAGCTTTTTGCAAGAAGTTCTCGCGGGCACAGGCACCTATGGAACGATCGAACTCTCGCCCATGCTGATGATCACCGACGATCCCGGCAAACGCCAACTTGAAGCCGCACTCGAAGCCACCCAATCGAAAAAAACAAAAAAACAATCTAAAAATCTCGCGTCTTACCAAGCCAATACCAACGCCGATATTGAACTGCTCCCTGTTAAAACCATTCCCAGTCACTTTAGCCAAGTCTATGATGCGAGTGAGCGAGACTTTCGGGCCGTGTTTGGATGGGAAGATGATCCATTGCGACGAAACTTTGCGATCGGAGAACCGATCGATATGCCTGTGCCTGTTTGTTTGGATCTCGATCGGTTTGTGGAACGGAGTAATGGTGTCTTTGGGAAATCAGGAACCGGGAAATCATTTTTGACCCGATTGCTCCTTGCAGGTGTCGTGAAAAAACAAGCCGCTGTGAATTTGATTTTCGACATGCATTCGGAATACGGCTGGGAAGCCACCCGCGAAGGCAAAAGCTTCAGCACGGTCAAAGGCTTGGCACAACTCTTTCCCGGCAAAGTTGAAATTTTTACATTAGATGCCGAATCCACAAGACGGCGTGGCGTAGGCAATGCATTGGAGTTTTACATTGGTTATGATCAAGTCGAAGTCGAAGACTTGGCGCTGGTGCGAGGGCAATTGAATTTGTCGGAGACGAGTTTAGAAAATGCGGTGATTTTGCGTAATGAGTTTGGTAAGGGTTGGATTGGGCGATTGATGGCGATGGGTAATGAGGAAATTCAAGAGTTTTGCGAAGTGAAGATGGGGAACAAGTCTTCGATTATGGCGCTGCAACGCAAACTCATACGTCTCGAAGAATTGAAATACCTCCGCCAAACCTGTCCCCATAATTATCTTAATCAAGTCCTAGAATGCATTGAATCCGGCAAACATGTCGTGATTGAATTTGGCTCGCAATCAAATTTGCTGTCTTACATGCTGGCGACCAATATCATTTCTCGCCGGATTCATTCCGCCTATGTCCGCAAAGCCGAACATTTCTTGCAAACTAAAAACATTCTCGATCGGCCCCGGCAACTGATGATCACCATTGAAGAAGCCCACCGATTTCTCGATCCAGCAACGGTTGGAGAAACCATTTTTGGAACGATCGCACGAGAAATGAGAAAGTTTTTTGTAACGCTATTGGTCGTGGATCAGCGACCCTCTGGAATTGATAACGAAGTCATGTCGCAGATCGGAACTCGCATCACGGCACTCTTGAATGATGAGAAAGATATTGAAGCGATTTTTACCGGGGTTTCGGGTGGACAAGCGTTGCGATCGGTCCTCGCAAAACTCGATTCCAAGCAGCAAGCCCTGATTTTAGGCCACGCCGTCCCCATGCCCGTCGTGATCAAAACTCGGGCCTATGACGAGAAATTCTATGGTGAGATTGGTGATACGGATTGGAAAAAGATGCCGGATGCACCCTTACTCGAAGCCGCAGCCAGTGCAAAAGCGGATCTAGGATTTTAATCCGCGTTACAAGCCTGACGGATTTCAACTAAACCCGTCCGCTGTCTAAGAATCGCTAATTCTGGTGCAAATCGCTCCTGCAACGTTTTAATTCCATCAATGTCAGTGCGATCGATGCTATTGGGGTCTTGCTCTAGTCGCTCGGTCATGTCATCCATCAATCTGTTGATCAATTCAGCGAATTCCATATAGCTCATCGATCGAATTCGAAGATTTTTACCATGGCCATGACGCAGCATAAGAGACTGCAAATTTTTAAAATCGCGATGTTGGGGGAGGATTCGGCAAGTTTCGATCGGTTTTACTAGAGTTGTGGCAAACGATCGGTTCGCGGTTAACCCGATCACCATGACCAAACAGAGTGCGCAGTTAATTCGTAAATAATGATTTCTCATACAGGGGTCTCTCATAGTGGGTTAAGTTGATTCCAAAATTTCTACTGCTCGATCGATGGGGATCGCAGATCATGTCGTATAATACGAAACTCTTGAAAAAATCTGCTTTCCTCCCCTCTCTCCCAGGCTTATTTCTATGCCGTTACCTGTTGTTGCCATCATCGGTCGCCCGAACGTCGGGAAATCGACAATCGTAAACCGTCTGGCACAAGTCCAAGATGCGATCGTTTTCGATGAACCGGGTGTGACCCGCGATCGGACCTACAAAAAAGCCTTCTGGCTCGATCGCGAGTTCACCATTGTAGACACAGGCGGCTTGGTCTTTGATGATGATACGGAATTTTTGCCTATGATTCGGGAGCAGGCAGAGTCTGCTTTGGCGGAGTCCTGTGCGGCAATTTTTGTGGTGGATGGACGGCAGGGGTTGACGATCGCGGATGAAGAAATCGCAGGGTGGCTGAGACTGCAATCCGTGCCCGTGATTGTGGCCGTGAATAAGTGTGAGTCGGTGACGCATGGTGAAATGCAAGCCTCGGAGTTCTGGTCCTTGGGACTTGGGACTCCGTTTCCCATGTCTGGGATTCACGGGAATGGAACGGGGGACATGCTGGATGAAGTGATGAAACACTTCCCCGAGAAAACTGAAGTCGAAGAAAATCCCGAAATTCGGGTCGCGATCGTCGGTCGCCCCAACGTCGGCAAATCCAGTCTGCTTAACGCTTTCACAGGTCAAAACCGATCGATCGTCTCTAATATCTCCGGCACCACCCGCGACACCATTGACATGCAGGTGGAGCGCGACGGCATTCACTACCGCCTCGTGGACACCGCCGGGATTCGCAAGAAAAAGAACGTAGACTACGGCCCAGAATTTTTTAGTATCAACCGCGCCTTCAAAGCCATCAACCGATCGGACGTGGTCTTGATGGTTCTAGATGCTGAAGATGGCGTCACCGAGCAGGATCAGAAACTAGCAGGCCGGATTCTCGATGAAGGTCGAGCTTGTGTCGTGGTGGTGAATAAATGGGACATGATCGAGAAGGATTCCAATACCATTTATGACTTTGAGCGGGAAATTCGCGCTAGGTTCCACTTTACGGAATGGGCCGATATTATTTTCACCAGCGCTTTAAACGGTCAGCGGGTTGAAAAAATCTTTGATCTCATCGCCCCCGCCGCCGAGCAGCACCGTCGTCGCATCACCACCTCTGTGATTAACGAGGTGATTGAAGATGCCGTCATGTGGCACACCCCACCCACCACCCGCCAAGGGAAACAGGGCAAGATCTACTACGGCACCCAGGTCAGCGCCCAGCCCCCTGCGATCGCCCTCTTCGTCAACAATCCCGACCTCTTTGGCGATGGCTATCGTCGCTACGTCGAACGCAAATTCCGCGAATCCCTGGGCTTCCGAGGTACCCCGATCCGCATCTTCTGGCGCGGCAAAAAGGTGCGCGACATCGAACGCACAACGAATGCAAACCGGGCAACCAGAGTCAAGTAAGATCTTCGTTCTCAACGTAGACCCGATCCCCCTAGCCCCCTTAAAAAGGGGGAACCGGAGAAAGCAGAACCTATCCTCTTCTTCATTCAAAGTCCCCCTTTCCAAGGGGGATTTAGGGGGATCGGGCTTCAGCAATCACGACCAACTCCAAATTCACTCTCTGTGCGCTATGGACGATCGTCTTACCAGCATCACCCACTACCACCGCATTGACGATCGTCTCGCCACCGCCGGACAACCCAACCCCTTCCAGTTCGGTCTGATTAAAGCCGCAGGCTACGAGGTGGTGATTAATCTCGCGCTCAGCACCTCCACCGATGCGCTTCAGGATGAGCAGATGGTGGCTAAATCGGCTTGGCTGGAATACATTCATATTCCTGTCGTGTGGGAAAAACCGACCCTCATGGACTTTGAATTTTTTGTTCAGGTGATGAAACGTCGCCAAACCAAGAAATGCTTTATTCACTGCGCTAAAAATATGCGCGTTTCGGTCTTCGTCTATCTTTGGCGACGCATCTACGAACAAGTCCCCCATGACATCGCCCAGAGCGCGATCGACGCCATTTGGGTCCCGAATGAAACCTGGCAAGCATTCCTAGAGTCGGTCCTCCAGCACCATGAAATCTCTGATCAAATCTAATCATCTCCTGAACAGGGACCTGGGGTGGGTTTATGCCAAACTCATCTTGACCATGGTGATTTGGGGTGGAACCTTCATTGCAGGACGTCTTGCGGTTCAGGATAGCAACGTCTTTTCCATTGCGTTTTTGAGATTTGCGATCGCCGCTCTACTCCTACTGGCCATCAGTCATCAACAAGGCCAAGGGTTTCCAAAACTTAAATCCAAAGAATGGACAGGGCTGTTCCTGTTGGGACTCACGGGAATCTTTGCCTACAATGCCTTTTTTCTGGGTGGCCTTAAGCTTCTTCCTGCCAGCCGAGCCTCTTTAATTGTCGCGCTCAACCCGATCGCCATCGCCCTCTCCTCCGCCTTCTTCTTTCGAGAACCCCTCTCAAAACTCAAAATAGTTGGCATTCTCACCTCTCTCATCGGCGTCTCGATCATCCTGTCCAAAGGCAACCCGATCGACCTTCTCGCAACCGGGATCAGCACAGGTGATGGGTACCTTTTCGGCTGTGTTGCCAGTTGGGTCAGCTACACCCTCATCGGCAAGCAGGTGTTAAAAACCGTACCCATCCTCACCGCCACCACCTATAGCTGTCTCCTCGGGGCCGTCGCCCTTCTCCCGATCGCCCTCCAGTCCGGTCTCCTCACCGACTTACCCAAACTCAGCCTCACCGCTTGGCTCAGTACAGGCTACATGGGCGCGATCGGCACCGTGATTGCATTCCTCTGGTACTCAAACGGCATTCAAACCATCGGCGCAAGTCGAACTGCAATTTTTACCAACCTCGTTCCCCTCAGCGCCGTCTTAATGGGTGTGATCGGCCTAGGTGAAAGCTTCACACCTTCGATCGCGATCGGCGGCACCCTTGTCATCAGCGGCGTCCTCTGCACCAACCTCGCACGCGGCGTCAAACGCGGGGTGAGCGGAGTCAAACGTGGGGTGAGCGGAGTCGTTCGCGAAGCGTTGCCCCCGACAAAACCCCAGCCAAAATAAAAGCCTCCAATGTAATAATTAGAGGCTTTCATCAATTGATGAGACAGTCAAAAACGATCCCCTAGCGTGTTCGGGTCGAGAGAGCGACTTTACAGGTTGCCAGAATGCTCCGATCGAGGTCACTCAAAGAACCCACTGATTTCAAGCCCTGCAAACCCACTTGAAGCATGGGAGCATTTTTTGAAGATGCGACTAGACTTGTGCGATCGAGAGCGACTTGCAAGGGCGTTTCAGTCTTCTCATAGGTATTCAACACCTTCAAAGACAATGCATCATTCGCAAACTCACCATAGGCACAGTCAAAGCTGGAGTTAGGCGAATACAATGCGCCTTGAACGTTCCCTTTTTTCACTTCGAAGACGAAGTAAGTCACTTCAGCTTGATTGGGCTGGTCGGATTCACCGTAGAGGTAAGTCCCATCTGCTAACTGAGTGGGAACCTCAGCGATCGCCTTCCCAGACATCAGCACAGATGAACCCAAAAGCAGCAATGCACTGACCGCTGTCATCACCCTTGTCAAACCCTTGAAACCATTCATTTGATTTTTCATTTTAAGCACTCTCTCACGGAAGTTAAGGGTTGACAGCAAGGTAGAAAAATAAATCTTTTACCTAAGACAATCAGTGTGGAAGTCAGCTTGGAAGTCTAACGATGAACTTGATTGACTTGACTGAAGAGATGTAGCGAGAAGCCATGGTTGCTTATGCAATTCATCCTCATTGAAGTCATACATCTTGAGAAGAGGGGGTAGCCCTCTGGTCAGAGACAGTGCAAACCAGTTCTCATAAAAGACCTGATTTGTAACGCCACCTGTAAGCTTTCCATATAACTATGAAATCATGTTCTCCTCAGAGCAGCAACCCAGAAGAGTGACAGTCCCTGATCTGGCATGACCAAAACCGTTACAAAAATCTGCATTATTTCCCATCATTTCCTCAGTCAAAATCTAATCCTCAAGACCTGACGACAACAGACTTCCAAGCTGTTTTCAAGCCCCACAAGGATCCCCAGCTTTAGCCCTCTCGAATTTATCAAGAGCCACAGAGTATAATTACTCATCGACTAATAATTACTCTAAGGCTATCAAGAGCTGGAGTGAAGGTTTAAAGATTTTATTTCAAGAAAAAAAGGGACGATTTGTCCCCTTTTGTAAACATTAACTTTTGCAAAATAGCTGAAATCTCAGTCAATGGTGTGAGGCTCTTAGGAAGCGAGGTATTCCTGGACGAGTCCTTTACGGCGACGGAGGTAGTCTAATGCTTGACGCTCTAGTTGACGGACTCGTTCACGACTCAGGTTAAGGCAGTCACCCACCTTAGCCAGCGATCGTTCGATGCCATCGTCTAGACCATAGCGAAGCATCAGGACTTCCCGCTGCTGGGGCGACAGGTCCGCCAACATGTTTTTTAGGTCTTGGCGTAGGAGGACTTGGGTGGTGTAGTCTTCGGGGGATGCCGTGCCATCTTCCAGAAGATCCCGCAATTCCGTATCTTGATTGTCACCGACCCGCATGTCTAAAGAAATCGGCTGACGAGACACCGACAGGTACTCGCGGATTTCCTTAGCGTCTAGGTCTAAGACCCCCGCAATCTCATTCACATTGGGACTCCGGCCTAGCTCTTGAGTCAGTTCGCGCTGGGCACGTTTGATTTTATTGAGCTTCTCGGTGATGTGGATGGGGAGACGGATGGTCCGGCTCTGTTGGGCGATCGCTCGCGTAATCGCCTGACGAATCCACCAGTACGCATAGGTTGAGAACTTGTAGCCCCGCATCGGGTCATACTTCTCAACGCCGCGCTCTAGGCCCATGGAGCCTTCCTGGATTAGGTCTAGAAACTCCAGATTGCGTTTTTGGTATTTTTTGGCGATCGACACCACGAGACGAAGATTCGCTTCGATCATGCGTTGCTTGGCGCGACGACCCCGATGTAGTACGTTCTTGAGATCGGCCTCGGAAAGCTCAACCGCCTTTGCCAGTACTGTATCTGTGACGATCGAACCCTGAGCTTTGGTCAATTTTTCCTTAGTGTCCAGAATCTGCATCATCTGTTGCACTTGTTTGCCATAGATGATTTCTTGCTCATGCGTTAACATGGGGACCCGACCAATTTCATGTAGGTAAGTCCGAACCATGTCAGCACTATAGGCTGGAGCAGGTTTCGAGACGTAGGTTTTGTGGGTTGCATTAGTCATGTGGCAAGGCTCCGGTACTTAAGGGAGACGTAAAATACAGTCTGAGGAACAGTTTTGTGAATGACTGGATGAATGGATCGAGGAATGATGTGATGAAACGATGTGATGAAAATAAGACAAGATCGATATAAAGTCACGATCGCCTGAAAAAACGGGAACCCTGAACGGGAAAACGACTATCTCGAAGTCATTTCGACTATGGGTTAATCATAGGCCAAATTTACTGAAGAGTAAAGTGATCGAGGACAGGGAAGGAAGAGCGCGAAATGTAGATGTTTGCATGGCTTTATCATGGGGGATTTGGCTAGGGTTTGGGAAGCCGATCGAGGGGCTAGAAAACCGAACGAAAAGCGGCTTTCGAGTCGTAATCTCTACACTCAAGACCCGATCGTTGAAGAAATCTAAGCGATTCATCAGCGAAGTCGATCAAATCTACTGACTCAACCGATCGTCAAAAAGTTGCTGACCTTAATGTAGAAGAAGGATGTTTCACAACTGTGTAGCTGAGATGACGATCCTGATAAGAGTAGAACATTTGAACGTGCTACAGTGTAACACAGTCGATTGAGATTTGGCTAGAAGCCTTCGATAAAATCTTTTCAGTATCTTCAATGTGAAAGATTGAGATGGGTAGAAACTCTTGAGTCCCGATGGGGAACGCTAACCCATAACGAATATTTTCCGATCGAATCGTTGCATCGTTACCATCTCCGTCCGCTCAGATTGCCCTGTCGCCCGATCGCCCCGCTCTAAGCCTATGTTTATCCCCACTGACAATCCTGCCAAGCCTGCCTTTAACGTCGCCTTAGCCTTGATCACGGCGAGTTTGGCTTGGACGACGACGATCGCTTCTGTCGAGGCGCAAAGCGTTAAGCCATCTCGTTCCGTCCTCGCAGCCACGTCGAAGCGAGCCACGGACTGGTGGGTGCCGGGGATATTAGGCGGGAGTGTGATGGTGGGTGGTGTGGCCTTGGTGCTGATGTTGAAACGATCGAATCAAGCGCTCGTCACCGAACCCCCAGAACCTATCCTCTATTCTCCCAGCCCCATTCAAGCCACAGCCTCTGAAGCAAAGCCATCTGAAGCTAAAATCCCTGAAGCTAAGACTGCACCTCAGGCCCAAAAGCCACTGTCTAAAACTAAAACCGCAAAGAAACAGAACCCTAAAGATGTAAAAGTAGAACTTGAAACATTGACATCAGCACAGTCAGAGTCGGAACTATCTGGACTCCCAGAATCAGAACCTAAGTCCCCAGAAAACAAGCAAACTGAAAGCTCTGCGATCGCCCATGGACCCACAACGCGGATGCCTAAGGTGAGCGTCATGGATGTCCTAGTTCATGATCTTCGTAGTTCTGATCCAGCCAAACGTCAAAAGGCGATTTGGGAATTGGGGCGACGAGGTGACTCACGGGCGGTACAACCCCTTGTGGACTTATTATTGGACTCCGATTCTCGCCAGCGAAGTCTCGTCCTATCCGCACTCTCCGAAATTAGCACCCGCACCCTCAAACCGATGAGTCGTGCCCTCGCGATTTCGATGCAAGATGAAAATGCGGATGTTCGCAAAAACGCGATCCGGGACCTGACTCGCATCTATGACACCCTGACCAACATCAGCCAACTCCTGCATAGTGCCTGCGAGGATCCTGATCCAGACGTTCAAGAAACCGCTAAATGGGCGATCGGACAAATCAACCGCATCAAGTCACCGATGATTCAAGGTGCAGGACGCAGCGTTAGTCTGCCCGAAAGCCTGAATTAGAAGCTAATGTTTAGTCTCTTGCTTCGTCTCTTGTTTAGTTTCTCGATGGGTTGTATTGAGAAAGAAGGTGAGCGATGCAATCACAAAGCCAACACTCGCGCCGAAGTTTAATAGATTGCTTTCGCCATCCCAGCTTACAGCTTGTCCGAGAAACACAACACCCAGAACCACAACTACAACGCTAATTAGCCTTGCTTTCAAGTCATCGATCGTCCGAATTTCCAGCCATTTGGGAACTTCAATATGTTCATCAATGAATAGTTCATACAATCCCAAAGACGTGATGTAAAAGACGGTTCCCAATAGGAACAAGTCAATCACTTCAATCATTGAGACAACCAGCTTTTTCCCAACTTTACTAGAGATTTCACCTGGGCCTAAAACGTGAATGGCGGAATGGAAGGTTAACAGTCCGCCATACATCAAAATTAGAATAGAAGCTAAAAACGAACAAACTACGGCGATAATGATGAAATATCGTCCCCCAGCAATAACCTTGGGCAACCGTCTTTTAGGCATAAAACTCTCAAAAACTTCTCAATAAGCACTCTCAAATCAAACCATAAATTGGTTGTCTTCGATCGGACTGATTGAGAAGAGTATCAGATCTTACCTAAGCAGGATGCGGCTTCTAGGGCCGATTGGAGCCTCTTTTCCTTCTAAAATAACTCGATTGACTTCAAAAAATCGCGGATTACTCGTTAAAAATCCATCGATATCTCCGGGATTAGAGGGTGCCGCTCCGGGTCCTCCGATCGGTCCCGAGCCTGGATTGTTCGTTGCTGTATTGGGAATGATGACGCTTAAGGTCACGGGCATCGCTGTAATCCCATAGGACTTGACTGTCACCTGGGCTGGGATTTTAGGATCCGTTCCACGATATTGGGACTGAAAATCAAAGACAGTTGGACTGGTTCCAGCATTACTGGCGCTATAGCGAGGTCCTTGGCCTTTGACTTCAAAGGTTCCTTGATATTGTTTCCCTGTGGCGGGGTCCGTGACGGTCCCGACGAAGTTCCCCTTCAGCACCAATTCGTCTTGAATATTGCCCCATAGTTTTACAGGAGCATCGTTGTTAAAGCGCTGTGTGAATTTCAGATCGCCTTGTAGGTCGGGAGAGGTTAAGCTTCCATCGATCGAGACCACAGGAATGCCCCGGAAGTCCACATAGTATTTGCCATTGTATTTGCCGCTCGTGCCTAAGACGACTAGCGCGGGATTTACGGCTTCAGCCGAAAAGATCAGAACGCCATTGCGGAAATATCGGCCTTGACTATCGGTATCGACGCGAGTCGTGCCTTGATTGAAATTAGGGTTTTTATTGGGCAGTTGAACGGTGCCGGAGATAACGCCGGAACTTTTGACGGTGAGTTGCGCGATCGCACGGTTGGGTTGAATGGTTTGGACCGCGATCGCTAGACCGATCGTGGTGGCGAAAAGAGATTTAGAACGTATTGAGAGTTGCATAGGAGTTGGGTTTGTAAAGGACGTTGAAAACCTAGATTAAAACTGGAAACTAGCTCTCACACTACCAATCATTAAGGTGTCATTACTGGCATTGTGATTGGGATTGAAGATCATCAAAAATCCTGGTGTCAGGGTAATGTTTTCACTGACTCTTGCACGGTAAAAGGCTTCGACATGAAGCGAGCTTGCGGACTGTCCACCCTGAGTTCCATTATCGCTGAAGTTTGGAAAATTCAATCCATCGGGCAGCGTACTAGAGGTAATCTTAGGCGGTTGACCTACGAGCAGTCCGCCGAGATTTCCAGGAACAAAGAGGTCCGGCAAGGCAGAGAACAGCATCCAGTTCGTGGTTTCTACGGTCCCCGGTTGGCCGATCGCCTGAGAACTGGTCCAGCCGCCCCAAGCGCCTACGGTCCATTTGGGATTAATCCTCCATGCGGCCGTGGCTCCGATCGCCTGAGTGGTCGTCGCCACTGCATCTACCACCAAAGGCGAAATCAATTGCGTATCCCCAACCCCAAACCCTAGAACGCCATTGGGGGTGCGGGAATAGAGGTAATGGAGTCCAACGTCGATCGATCGGGTGGGCGCGAGGGACAACTGCGCACCTGCGGTATAGCTCCCATTGAAGAGTCCCCCGTTTTCGGCATCGGAGGGCAATGCAGGGTTGGTGGCAGAGTACACCCCTTGCAAGCTCACCTTCGGTGCAATCTGCCAATCAAATCCCATGCCTGCGCTGGTATCCGCCACCGTCAAAATCGGATTACGCTGACCAAATCGAGACAAGGCACCATCGGCATAGCCTTCCAGGGGATTAATGCCACGGAACACGTTTTCGGGATTGACACCTGCGGCTCCGATGAGCAGTCCAAAGCTGGGCGTCACGGGGAATCGATAGGAGAGATCGCTAATGACGAGTTTGTTATTCAGTTCAGATTCATAAGCCAGTCGGCCCATGTTGGTGGAGATGGCTCCGGCGCTCGACGAAATATTTCCGGTTTGGAATCCGGTTAATAATAGATCATCGCCGCGAAAGGAGGTGGCGATCGTCAGTTGGGTGTTGTAGCCAAAGGTGATGTTCGCCTGTCCCGATCGTTCTTTCACGCCATCTTTTGGAAAGAGATCGACGCCGATAGAATTACTGCCTTGCAGTCCCACAACTACTTGTCCATAGAGTTTGCTCGTGGTGGAAAACTGCTGCTTTTCGAGCATTGCGACTTTACTATCCAATGCATCGACTTTGCCGCGTAATGTCGCTAATTCAGAAGCAAACTGTTCTTGAAGTTTGCGCAGGGTGTTTAAATCTTCGCGTTTTGCGCCGTTGCTATTGGCGGCGATCAGATCATTGACTCGATCCATACAGGCATTCAGCCCAGCGGCAAACTCGTATCGCGACAGGGCACGGTTGCCCCGATAGGTCTTGTCTGGAAACCCTGCGATACAGCCATAGCGCTCGACGAGGGATTGCAGCGATTGGAAGGCCCAGTCGGTAGGTTTAACGTCGCTGAGTTGTGACACTGAAGTGACTTGATCCATAGAATCAATCTCTTCAGACATCAACGCAGAGAGTTCAGTAGAATGCACCAAGGTCGCACGATCGCCCAGGGCAGCCAAGGCTAGAAGGACGATCGTACCCAGTTTTAAAAGTTTCATGCGGAGAGTCAGCAGTAAAGCAATTCATTCTGCCACAGGAAATGCAGACTGAAACACAGATTTATTGAGGGCGATCGTCTGATCCACCGCTTTGATAAAGGCATCCTTGCCATCCATATAGCCATCAATTTCCCATCAATCGCACCGATCGATTTGACTGCGCCCAATAGATCAATGATTGTTTTTGCAGCAATTCCTGAAATTGAAGTCCTATCCATATGATGAATTGCAAAATGATAATCAAACCCTGCTCTTCTATCCCATGAGCCTCAAAAACTCGATCGCTAACCCATCTGGGTCCGCCAAAAAAGCCACCTCATAAACCCGATCGCCAATCTGTTGCTGCTGCGGTGCTAGCAGGACAGTGGCCTGCTGATCGATCGTTCCCAACCGTTCTTGAAACGCCGATAACCAATCGGGAAGGCTCTTGCATGGCTCGGATGAATCAAACATCCCATCCGCCGCCACATCAAAGGACAAATGGTAATACCCCACATAATGCTCATCATGAAAGGCATCGGGCGCAGGTTTAGGTTCGGGAATTTGGATGAGTTCTAGACGACTGCCGGGGCGTTCCATCCAGCAAGCCAAGGTATAGCCTGCCGTGAACCGATCGCTCACCTGAAACCCAAGCTGCTCATAAAACGCCATTGACTTAAAAATGTCCGCCGTCCGAATCGAAACGTGATGCAGCATCCACTCAACTCCTAGCCTCTACTCCAAAAGACCTCTACTCCAAAAGTCGAAAGTAGGGGTAGCGCACAGGTGCCCCTGGTTCCTTTTCGAGGTCAAAATTAATCACATCCCACCGAGGTTCGATCGTCGCGGGTTCGCTAAATTCCACGGGAAGTCCGTAGAGTTTAGGCTTTTGCATCTCCCCCGAATGACGCCAGGAGGAGGTGCTGCGTTCCAAATAGGTACTAATTAAATCCTGATAGCGCGCTGCAATAATTACTCTCGTCGCCCGATAGCCCTGGGTGTAAAGCCGATCGAGCGCCTCATGAATTTCAAATCGGATCCCATCGGGATGAGTATGCTGACGATACCAGTCCTCTTTCCACAAGCGCCAATGGCGACCGGACTGAAGATGTACCAGTTCCTCCGCTTTGGGATCGGCCTCAAAGGCACCATGGCGTGGACAGAGGTAGGTATCTGTCAAGGTCAACGCCGGAATGGTTTGGCGACAGTGGGGACATTGGATTTCCGCACCGTAGATGGGATATTGCAGAAGCAAGCTATTCATAGCATCCGAAAATATAAAGTGTATTAAACGGAAGTCGAAAGACAGGAGGGCAGTATTGAAAATCAGGAAGCCACTGCGGTTATTATAACGATCGGAAATTGATTAACAGATCACTCCTGTTACAGAAATCATCTGTTGTGACTGATATTCGCATTTTCACCTGAAGGGAATCGAATTTCCACAGAAAAATTTAGGAATTAGTTGACGTTTCTTGATTTTAGAGGACCTATTCATGCTATCTCCCGCCTTCTGGCCCGCACCCGACATTTCAAATGCCGCCTTCATTGCCCCCAATGCCACGGTGATTGGAGATGTGACGATCGGCACAGGCGCTAGTATTTGGTACGGAGCTGTCGTGCGCGCAGATGTGGAGCGGATTATTATCGGCGATCGCAGTAATGTCCAAGATGGTGCCGTTCTCCATGGCGATCCCGGCAAAGTTACCGTTCTGGAATCCGATGTCACCGTTGGCCATCGGGCCGTCATTCACGGCGCACAGATTGAATCCGGCTGCTTGATTGGCATCGGAGCCACGATTTTAGATGGGGTCGTCATTGGCTCCGGGAGCATCATTGGGGCTGGATCGGTGGTTACGAAGAGCGTGCCACCCCGATCGCTTGTGATGGGCATTCCCGGCAAAGTTGTCCGCCAACTCAGCGAGTCTGAAGCTGCAGATCTGATCACCCACGCCCATCACTATGAAAAACTAGCCCAAGTTCATAACGGCACAGGACAGGATTTAGGCTTCAAAAAATCTGAACACTAGACTTGGAACCGTTTAAACGTTGATCGGATTATAAACTTTCTGTATTGGCCGATCGGATCTGTTGAAGCGGTCCAGACGACGGGCACTCTAGGGCTACGCCTTTAGGATGAGACAGTTTTCTAAGGAAATTTGCTTAGAACTCTTACGTTTGTCTAGGGCACGGCCACTCAATCTGCAACCGTCCATCATGAAAAATCAGCCCGTTCCTTTTGTCGATGTTATCCGACAGCATGATTCCATTCAAGCTGAACTTGAAGCCGCCGTCCTAGGCGTGATGCGTCGAGGGGATTACATTATGGGACAGGCGGTTCAAGAGTTTGAAGCCGATTTTGCTCGGGCTTGTGGAGTGGGGCATGGGGTCGGCGTCGCCTGTGGAACGGATGCGATCGCCCTAGGACTCCAAGCTTGCGGCATTGGTCAAGGTGATGAAGTGATTCTCCCAGCTAATACCTTTGTGGCGACGTTGATTGGTGTGTTGCGTGCAGGGGCGACTCCGGTCTTGGTCGATTGTGAAGCCACAACGGGGTTGATGGATTTGGCGGCGGCGGAGCGGGCGATTACTCCCAGTACGCGAGCGATCGTTGCTGTCCATCTCTATGGCCAGATGATTTCTCCGACGATGCTGATTAACTTAGCCTCGACCTACGATCTGTTGATTTTTGAAGATGCGGCTCAAGCGCATTTAGCGGAACGGGAAGGCTATCGAGCGGGAAGCATCGGCATCGGAGCGGCCTTTAGCTTTTACCCCAGCAAAAACCTGGGAGCCATGGGTGATGGCGGGATCTTTGTCACCCGAGATGAAGGCGTCGCGCAGCAAATGCGAACTTTACGAAACTATGGCGCACCTAAAAAGTATTTTCACACGGAAGTCGGTACCAATAGTCGTCTCGACACGCTCCAAGCGGCCATTCTTCAAGTGAAGCTCCCCCATTTAAAAACCTGGAATGCCCAGCGCAATACGATCGCCTCCTCCTATCAACAAGCCCTCAAGCCCCTAATCCGCCAAGGCATCTCGCCGCTACAAAACCATACGGGCAATGGCCATGTGTACCATCTTTATTTAGTGCGAGTGGTGCGCAATGGCGAAGCGAATTTTACCTGTGGGGTCGATCGGGACACCTTAATTGAACGTCTCGAAGCGCGGGGCGTTCAAGTGGGGATTCACTATCCCTTGCCTTGCCACCTCCAACCGGGATTCCAATTCCTAGGCTATCGTGCGGGCGATTTCCCCGTGGCCGAAAAGCTCGCAGGTGAGATTTTGTCGCTGCCTATTTTCCCAGGGATGACGGCTGAAGAAGTCGATCGGGTTGCAACCGCCTTAAGTGATGCGATCGCCCAGCCCGCTGATCAAGCAGTCGATCAACCCGATGAACGCTTGATCTCCGCCTAACCTTCTATTTGGTGTTGCTATTATTTGGTGTTGCCATGCGTGCTCTTTCTGCAAATGCCCGATCGTTTGATTTTAAACAGTTTCCCTGGATCAACGGGGCGATCGTCGCTATATTTGCGCTCCTTTATTTGCCGTTGTTGGCCACTTGGGTCCATGGCTGGATGTTTAAATCCATCAGCATTGAACATGAATATTTCAGTCATGGGATGATCGGGATCCCGTTTGCAGGTTATCTAGCTTGGCAATTACGATCGCAGGTCGCTGCAAATGTTGCCAGTGGCCGAGATCAATTGATCGGAGCGGGGATTTGTACGATCGCAGGTCTGTTGTATCTCAGCAATCTGGCAGAACCCGTTAATCTCTCATTGCCGTTGATGTTGACCGGAGGCATTTTAATGCTTTGTGGTTCAGTGGCATTGCGGCTTTTAGCGTTTCCATTGATTCTCATTTGGCTGGCAACACCGAATGAGATTCCTTATTTAGTTGCACCCTACACCGCCCCGCTACAAATTTTTATTGCCAATATTGCAGGGTTCATTCTGCGGATATTGGGGTTTCCAGTGGTCGTTGATCAATTTTATCTCTATCTCAACGGCAAGCAAGTTGAAGTTGCACCCTACTGTGCGGGATTGAAAATGCTATTCACCAGTTTGTATGTGGCACTGTTGCTGCTGAATTGGACGGATATGATGCGATCGCGCAAATTTATCGGATTCTTTTTAGGCTGTGCTGTGGCTCTCAGCGTCGTTGGCAATATCATTCGCAATACGATTCTCGTTTATTTTCATGGAACAGGCCAAGATGCTCTATTTGTCTGGCTTCATGACAGTTGGGGTGGGGACTTATATTCCGCTGGCATCCTCGGAATTTTAGTGTGGTGGATTGGGAAATTTGAACCGAAACCAACACCGAAACCAGTTCATTTAGAAGACTAAGTTGATCCCAAACCCCATCGGCCCCCTAACCCCCAATTCTGGGGGAACCGGATTTCCAAACCCCATCACCCCATCACCCCTATGGCTTCCACAACATTCTCCAACTCCAACCGCCCCATCCGCATTCTCCTCTTAATTTTCCTGACCCTTCTCCTCACGATCGGAGCTGTCCCCGGCTACCTCGCAGGCAAATGGCAATGGCAAAATCCCCCGGCTGTCAAAGCCCTTGGAGAACTCAAAACAATTCGCAAAGAGGGCATTCAACTCCCCGGTTGGCAAACTCAAGAACAGCGCAGCGTCGTCCTTGGGGAACATCCCTGGTCCATTCAACAGATCAAAGACGATCGTAATACCGAAGTCTCGCTCTTCCTCTTCACCCAAAATGGACCCAAAGACCAGCCCCAAGTCGAATGGTCCGAAATCAACGGCGTTCAACGTTGGAAAACAGACTCCGACTCTGAGCAAACCTTTGAAGTCAAACTCTCCGACAAGACCGTTCCCGTCACCGCCAAAATCTTCCGAGCCTGGAATAAACGCACCTACGGCGTAATCCAGTGGTACGCATGGCGCGATGGTGGGCATCCTAGCCCTAGCCATTGGTTCTTTGCCGATCGCATGGCTCAACTTCAAGGTCAACGTCAGCCTTGGGTTGCTGTGACGATTCTGTTCCCCATGGAACCCCTGGATGACTTGAACAAATACCGCGATCGTCTGACGGATCTGGCCAAAACGGCTCATGCTCAGCTCTACGATCGGGCCTTAAAGTCCTAAATCTTCAATCTCAGCCCCTGACCTCCCCCCGGTCCCCCCATGAAACGTACCTCTTTACTGCTCTCCTTGCTTCTCTTCCAAGGCATTGCGCCGATCGTCTTTGCCAGTAAAGCGATCGCCCAATCCGCAATGCCCCCTGAGGCTCCCGCTGCCACGGTTGGGAAACCTGCTGGGGCAAGCGCACAAGAACTTCTAGAACAGGCCCGACAACGCCTGCGCGATCGGGGTGAATTGCCGCTTGAAAATACGCCTGCCAATCCTACTGCCGTCCTAGATGCCACGGCAACGTCAGGATTTTTGCCTGCCTCTCCCGCCGCGATGCCTTTTTCGACCTATCGCCTCGGTCCCACGGATGTCATTGCCGTCTATGTTCAACGGTTCCAGGACTTAAGCTTCCAGGCTGCGATCGACCAAGAAGGCAAAATCACCCACGCCATTCTCGGCAAAATTTCACTTCAGGGCTTGACCATCGATGAAGCCCAAGAGCGGGTCCGAGAAGCTGCGAATAAGTATGTGGTCAATCCGATCGTCCTTCTCTCTCTCTCTACTCCACGCCCCGTCCAAGTCACCATCTCCGGCGAAATTGCCAAACCCGGTCTCTATCCATTGCAAACCGGAAGTAAAGTCTCTTCCGTGCTTCTCGCTGCAGGCGGCACCACTGAGCGGGGAGATTTGCGGGCGGTTAAAATCCGTCGCACCTTTACTAATGGCATGGTTAAAGATCAAGAGATTGATTTGTACAGTCCTTTAAAAGATGGCACTGCCTTTCCCGATTTGCGATTGCAAGATGGTGATGTCATTGTGATTCCCCCGATCGACCCGACGAAAACGGCGGATTACGATCGATCGATCGTCGCCCGTTCCACTCTGGTCAAACCTCAACTCACCATTCGCATTCTCAGCTATGCGCGCGGCGGACTCACCGAAGTCCCCGTCCCCAATGGCAGTAAATTTGTGGATGCCTTAGCCAAAAGTGGACTCAACCCTGACCAAGCCAATTTAAGCCGCATTGCCGTTGTCCGATTTGACACTGTTCAGCAAAAAGCCATTACCTTCGAAGTCAATGGTAAAGACGCCCTCATGGGCGATCCAAAACAAAACATTGCCCTGCAAGATAGTGATGTCATCGTCATTGGCCGCACCTTCGTCGGACGCTTGACCTATGCCCTCAACGTCTTTACGCAGCCGTTCCGAGATGTTCTCGGTTTCACCCTGTTCTTTAGGGAACTCGGCAGTAGTGCCGCCAATCTCTTCGGTCCAACAGGACGATAAAAATTAGAGTTCTAAATTCTAAGTTCTAAATTCTAAGCTCAGCCCGCCCCCAACCTCCTACATCATCATGGCTTCTCCCCTTGTAAAACGCTATTTGCTAGCGGTCGATCGGTACAAATTCCTCATTCCTGCTGGATTGGCATTGGGGCTGACTGGCGGTGGACTGGCGACTTCCATGCCTGATGCGGCACCGATTTATACCGTGGAAGCGACCTTGGTGGGCAATCGCCCGACGACCATTTTCTCCGCAACCGGAACGGAAGTGCGTCAACCGATCGAAACCATCACCGCCGACTCCCTACTCAGTGATGAAATCATTGCCAAAACAGCGAAGGAAGCGGGCCTTGATCCTAAAGTGATGATGCGCAATCTCAAAGTCGGATTGCCCACGGCTGCCGCTGCAAAGGATAAAAAGGCTGCCGCAGGGGGAGCCGCTGAGCGAGTCAAATTAGAATACAAAGACGGCAATCAAAATCGTGCCAAACAAGTCGTCGAATCCCTAGTCAAGAGTTCGATCGAACGCAGCAAAGGCGGCAATAGTTCGCGGTTGAATGAGATTATGAAATCTCTCAATCAGCGTCTGCCTAAGGTTAAATCAGAACTCGCGATCGCCGAACAAAACCTGGAAGCCTACGATCGCCTGGAAGGTCCCGCACTGATTGCCGCGCAGAATGGCAGCATCAGCAACGCGATCGCCCAAGGGGAAAACCAACATCGTGCCCTCAATGTGCAAATCGAAGGCTTAAATGCTGAAATCGGCAGCCTGCAAGGCAAACTGGGCATGAGTCCAGACGAAGCCTACGTCTCCTCCGCCCTCAGTGCCGACCCCCGCCTCAATTCCCTCAATACCCAAGTCGCCCAACTCGAATCCCAACTGGCGATCGCCATCAAAGACCTGCGCCCCGATCATCCCACCGTCGTCCAACTCACCACCCAACTCAAAGTCTACGAAACCCAAGTCCAGCAGCGGGTCGGCGAAGTCATGGGCGGCGGCGGCGTGGCTCGACCGTTTCCCGGAGACGTTCGCCAAAGCAGCAGCCTCGATCCTGAACGGCAACGTCTAGCCATGCGCCTGGTGGAACTCAACACCCAACGCGACAGCCTCACCAGACAAATCAGCATCATCGCTAATTCCGGCGGTGCCCTCCGCACCCAGCTTCAAAATCTGCCCAACAAACAACTGGCCCGCGTCCGTCTCGAAGACCAACTCAAACTCAAGAAAACCCTGCATGATCAAATGCAGGCCAAACTCGTCGATGCCCGCACCGCCGAAGCCGAAACCGTCAGCAGCCTCAGCCTCGGTCAACTCAGCGCCCTCCCTCTTGAACCCACCGCTCCGAAAAATCCACTGCTTTTGATCATCGGTGGTGGCATTGGTGGATTGGTCTTGGGTGCAGGGGCGATCTTCCTGTTGGATATGCTCGAAGGCACCTTCTATACCCCGGAAGACCTGCGGGAAAGCCTCAAAGGGCAGGATGTGCTGGTGTTGGGAATGTTGCCCAATATGCCCCTTCAAGAACTCCACCAAAGTTTGCCCTTATTGATCCATGGAGAACAGC
>JAAFJU010000083.1 GCA_013298165.1 Synechococcales cyanobacterium bin31.maxbin.ball.101
GTCTTCTTGTTGCGGGTCGGTATCAGTTCACGACCTTTCGAGGGACTCAGACGATCGACTCTCCAGCTTTGCCAACATTGGATCTCATCGTTACACGTCTTTTGTCTGGAGGTCGAAGTTAATCAAGCCCTTGTCAGATAAGGCTTATACGATCAACGATCGAGAAAGCCTTATAATAAATTTGTTGACGAACCTGCTAGAGCCAAGTCAGGAGCGATCGCCCGATGACCGTTGCAACCGACGACCGACCCAGCAAAATTATATCCAGCGCTGCCACGACCTCAGCCGATCGTTTCATCACCATTAAGGGTGATTGGGCGCATTTTAAACTGATTCAAAAGGGCTGTGAGCAGAATTCAGGGACCAGACTATTTTACTTTGACGGGACGATCGAAATTCTCATGACCGGACGATCGCATGAACTTTTTTCTCACCTTATCGGAAATCTCTTAAGCTTTTTTCTAGCCTATCAAGGAATTGATTTTTTCCCATTCGGTACGGCTGACCAGGAAAAAGAAGGCGTTGCAGCGTCTCAGCCGGATCAGTCCTACTGTTTTGGCACTGTCAAACCGATTCCTGATTTGTCAATCGAAGTTGTGTTCACAAGTGGTGGGGTCGAAAAGCTTCAGCGTTACAAAGCGATCGGTGTTCCTGAAGTCTGGTTCTGGGAAGATGGAACACTCACTTTGTATCACCTCCGTGGTGAACAGTATGAGCGCATTGAAAAGAGTGAACTTGATGAACTGAAAGACCTGGATGTCAGCATCTTAAAACAGCACATCATGATGGGCGAAACCAATGTCGGCGAAGCGATTCGATCGTTCACCACCTATGTGATGCAGAAGAAATAAATCCAGTTCAGAACCGAAAATGACTCAAAAAATACGGAGAATTTGATGTCAGAGAAAGTCACACCACCCGAGACCTACGATGTCGTCACGATAGAAGTCCTAAAAAAGTATTTCCCAGCGCTGGAGTGGGAAATTTTAGACGATCGATCGGCGCAGGCAGATATCCCAGTGAATGATGATATTCGATTTATTGACCCCAGCATTGAAATCTATGGTCATGAAAGTGGTGAATACCAGTCTAAACTTTACCTTAACGACGGATTACAGTTTGCTGGATGGTCAGAGACTTCGTTTGAAGAGTCATTGATAGAGCTTAAGGAGCAAATGGTCTCGCTCAAAGATGCCTTGAACAATGCACTGTGACGACTTGATGTGCCAAACCAGCAAACCCAACTTAGGATCGATCGAACTATGGTTTCTACATCCTCATCTGTGGGCGAATCCAGCGTCTTAACCTTTGATGAGTTTTTGGCACGGTATCGTGACGACAATCGTTTTGAGTTGATTGATGGCGAAGTCTTTGATTTGGAGCCGACTGGAGAACATGAAGAGGTTGCCGCCTTCATCGATCGAAAAATCAACGTTCAGATCGACCTGTTAAATTTGCCCTACTTCATCTTGCAGAGAGGCAACCTAAAACCCTTAGGGAACTTCACCGGATTCCGCCCCGATATCATGGTCGTCGATCGCCCAGCCCTATCCACCGAACCCCTCTGGGCCACCGAATCCATCTTGACCCTAGGAAGCTCCGTCAAATTTGTAGCAGAAGTGGTGAGCACCAATTGGCAAAATGACTATGCCCGAAAGCTGGATGATTATGCGCTGATGGGTATTCCCGAGTATTGGATCGCGGACTACGAAGGCTTTGGCGGTGTCAAACACCTGGGCTATCCCAAGCAACCCGCTCTCATGATTTGCACATTAGCAAGCAATGAATATGATACCCAGCTTCTTCGGGGTGAGGATGCGATCTTTCTCCCACCTTCCCAGAATTGAAGCTGACGGCGGCTCAAGTACTGGGTGCTGGGCGATCGTGAGTCTGGGCGATCGATGCTTTTAAGTTGACGGAAAACGTTTTCCGTCAACCTGTAACCCTTAAAAAATCAGGACTTTATCAGGGCTTGTAAGCCGGAGAGGAATGCTTGGAAGCTGGACGATCGGTTTATTTCATGTCTCGCTTTCCAAATCTTGGAGCATCTTTTCTATTGTAGTCTTCAATGGTGGGAGGTTATTCTCTACGATCGCCCATACTAAATCCAACGATAGGCGGAAATATTCATGCACGACCATGTTTCTGAAGGCAACAATTTGTGCCCATGGAATCTCTGAATATTGATGGGTTAAATCAGTAGAGAATGCGTTTGCAGCCTCTCCAATAATTTGAAGATGATGGATAATCCAGACCTGGATCAGCTCTTGTTCATCAAATGCCTGCCTTCCCTGATTAACATATCGTTCAATCGAGTCAAGGGCATCTAGAATATCTTGAAGTCGTTCGGTATCCCGCCTCATAAAGTTACCGCCTCTTGCAAAACGCGATCGCGAATCCTATCTTTCAACATATCGACTGTGGCAATATCGACCTTTCGATTGAGCAACGCCTCTAAATCCAGCAACAACCCACTGGGAAACCAAGGCGTGATTTTTCCCAAGTCATAATCCACAAGAAAATCAATATCACTATCGATCGTCGCTTCCCCGCGAGCTACTGAACCAAACACTCGCACATTGTAAGCACCATGCTTCTGGGCGATCGTGAGAATTTGCGACCGTTGGTCTTTGAGAAAATCGGCTATGCCTAATCCTGATTTTTGAATCTCTGATGTCATGACTCTTTTGCTCCAGGCTCGGTGAATCCCTAGCTCTAGTTTAGTTCGGTTTTGACGGAAAACGTTTTCCGTCAACTTAGGTGAGATTCAAAAAATCGATCGTTCTCTCTCTAAAACCCGTTTAAAATCACGACAGTGACCTAAAATAAACACAGTAAAATTCTAAAACCCTGATGACCAAAATCATCGCATTTTTCAACCAGTCCGGTGGTGTTGGCAAAAGCACCCTCACCATGAACTTGGGCTATCACCTCGCCGACGCAAACCATCGCGTGCTGTTAGTCGATATGGATCCCCAAGCCTCCCTCACCACCTTCATGGGACTCGAACCCTACGACCTCGAACAGACGATCGCCGACTCTCTCCTCAAAGATCTCCCCCTCCCGATCGTCAAAGACCTTCACAAGCTCGACCTCCTCCCCGCAAATATCACCCTCAGCGCCGCCGAAGTTCAGCTTCAAGCCGCGATCGCCCGCGAATGGAAACTCCGGCGCATTCTCGATCGCGTC
This sequence comes from Synechococcales cyanobacterium bin31.maxbin.ball.101, assembly GCA_013298165.1. Taxonomy (GTDB): domain Bacteria; phylum Cyanobacteriota; class Cyanobacteriia; order Leptolyngbyales; family Leptolyngbyaceae; genus JAAFJU01. The sequence continues at coordinate 3,190 of JAAFJU010000083.1, forward strand.
ACCGATCGCTATGACTACATCCTGATCGACTGCGCCCCGACTCTCGGCATCTTGAGCATCCTCAGCCTCGTCGCCGCCACCCACATCCTCATCCCCCTCCAAACCCATTTCAAAGCCTACAAAGGAACCGACCTTCTCCTCGACACCGTGCGCCAAATCCAAGACCAGGTGAATCCAAATCTGGCGATCGCGGGCATCGTCCCCATGATGTATTCCAACACCGGACAGGACAAATCCATCCTCGAAGCGACCCAACAACAACTCAGCCAATTTGCTACGGTGTTCCCGCCGATATCGAGAGCGATCGCCTTTGCCGATGCCTCCATGGCACAGCAACCCCTCGCCCTCTACGACCCCAAACATCCCATGCTGAAGGTCATGAAAACCATCACCACTCACCTGGAGGCACTCTAACCATGGCAACCCGCAAACGTCCCAGCGTCGCCCCCATGCGAAACGTCTCCGCCTTCCTCACGCCGACCACCGAAGTTACTGAAGTACTTCCCCTCACCCAAGTCCCGATCGACCAAATCACACTCCCCGCGAAGCAACCCCGCCGCTACTTCGACCCTGCCAAAATGGCACACCTGATCGAGTCCGTCCGCGAACACGGCATCCTAGAACCCCTCATCGTCCGCCCGATCGCCCCCAACCAATATGAGCTACTCGCCGGGGAACGTCGCCTCCGTGCCGCCCAAGCCTTAAACCTCAATCAGGTTCCGATTTCCTCAAGAGAGTTCACCGATCGGGAAGCCCAACAAATCGCCCTAGTGGAAAATCTCCAGCGCGAAGACCTCAATCCGATCGAAGAAACCGAAGCAATCCTGTCCCTACTCGCCCTGAGCTTAGAAGTCGAACAGCCCGAAATCATCGCCATTCTCAACCAAGCTTCCAACGCCCAAAAGCGTAATCTTGAGTTGACGGAAAACGTTTTCCGTCAGCATGAGCAGATCGAAAATCTGCTTCAAGGCATCGGTCGCTTCACTGCTCAGAGCTTCCGTTCCAGCCGCCTTCCGCTGCTCAATCTCCCGGAAGATATCCTCACGGCATTGCGTCAAGGCAAACTGGAGTACACCAAAGCAAGGGCGATCGCGCAGGTCAAGGATGAGGCAAAACGGAAGAAGTTGCTTAAGCAAGCCGTGACGAAAGAGCTTTCGCTTTCTGCGATTAAGGAAGAGATTGCGATCGTTCGAGCTGAGGAGGAAAGTGTGGAAGATGCTCCTGTTGATTTCAGAGTTCGCTTTGACGATATCCATCGCCGGGTTAAACGTGCGAAGCTCTGGGACGATCCCAAGAAACGCCGTCGTCTTGAAAAGATGATGGGTGATTTGGAAGCACTCTTGGAAACTGGGGTTACTCAGTAGGAGATGGGTGCATGTTCAAATCCAAGCCGTCTGGCTTCTTTCCGTAACTCATTAGCTAAAGCTTTGTCTCCTATGAGATTGCCATAGCCTGTACTGACGATCGTTGCCAGGTTGTTGGCAGCAAGTCCATAGCCGCCGAGCATTGATTTCCGATACCAGTCTGCTGCGATCTCCCAGTTCTGGTCAACGCCTAATCCTATATCGTAGAGATTCCCGATGATGCACTGTGCTTCTGGATTGCCCGATCGAGCGAAGGGCATGAGAATTTCATAGGTTTGCGCGTAGTCTTTTTGCTCAAATGCTTGGAGTCCTTGTTCGATCGTGCTCATGGGATTTTCTTGAAATTAATGAGATTATTTTAGATCCCCACGAGCATGGGGACAACGAAGATAACCTAATTACGAGTTAGGTACTCACTCCGCCCTCCCCCGTCGTGGGGAAAACGTCACGAGCTTTTTGGGACAACACCGATCGCCCACTGTCACCTTCACCACACTGCGGCCTACCCCCACGAGCGTGGGGACAACGATCGAAGCTCGGGGGAGGCTGTGGGCTGCTTACGGCCCACCCCCACGAGCGTGGGGACAACAACAAAGTGCCTCTTAATTTGTCCTAGATAGTCGGCCCACCCCCACGAGCGTGGGGACAACTTCCAAACGGTTGAAATTTGGTCTACTCCACCCGGCCCACCCCCACGAGCGTGGGGACAACGGCTCCCAGCGGCGCATCTGCCAAAAGCTGGGCGCGGACCACCCCCACGAGCGTGGGGACAACTTATGGGGCGATCGTTGCCTACAACAGTAACGACGGACCACCCCCACGAGCGTGGGGACAACTAATATTGATTGTCAGTCCCCGTTCTCCGGTCGCGGACCACCCCCACGAGCGTGGGGACAACTTAAGGCTGGGATTAAAGTGGACAAGAGACTTCCGGACCACCCCCACGAGCGTGGGGACAACGATTGCTGAATGCAAAGATGATGAATCGCTATCGGACCACCCCCACGAGCGTGGGGACAACATTTAAGACCTTCTGCAAGTTCAAACAACTCCCCGGACCACCCCCACGAGCGTGGGGACAACTACGATCGCGTCTCTCCACTTGTAGTCCTCGACGGACCACCCCCACGAGCGTGGGGACAACGATCGATTGCCTCTTCATGAGTCGCCCCAGTTGCGGACCACCCCCACGAGCGTGGGGACAACGATTGCAAGTCAAGAAATAGGGCTTTCATCGTGCGGACCACCCCCACGAGCGTGGGGACAACGGGCCGATCGCTCTTTGGTGAAAATCTAACCGCCGGACCACCCCCACGAGCGTGGGGACAACAATACTCAGGGAGAGAGGCGATCGGCATGGTCACGGACCACCCCCACGAGCGTGGGGACAACGGTGATGATGGCACAGGTACGCTAGAAGTAGAAACGGACCACCCCCACGAGCGTGGGGACAACAACCATCGCCCCGCATACGGATTGTTTGGATCAGGACCACCCCCACGAGCGTGGGGACAACTCTAGCCCAGTGATAGCAACTATATGCCCACCCCCGGACCACCCCCACGAGCGTGGGGACAACGAAAACACGATAGGCTCTCTTATTAATAAAGATCGGACCACCCCCACGAGCGTGGGGACAACCTAGTGCAGCTAATTGATTGGGCCGACCCGAGGGCGGACCACCCCCACGAGCGTGGGGACAACGCGACTGACAGCGGGCTTCAGTCAACCGATCTGCCGGACCACCCCCACGAGCGTGGGGACAACGCATGAACGCTTTGGAGATCCTGCGCGATCGAACCGGACCACCCCCACGAGCGTGGGGACAACGCCCTTGACGTGGGAGTGCCGATACACCCCTGACGGACCACCCCCACGAGCGTGGGGACAACGTTGACAGCGTGTCTGAAGATGCTGCGATCGGACGGACCACCCCCACGAGCGTGGGGACAACTGTCGCCGCCGAGATGATTTTATCCACTCCAGGCGGACCACCCCCACGAGCGTGGGGACAACGAGCTATTGCCTGTGTCTGTTTTGCCGATCGACCGGACCACCCCCACGAGCGTGGGGACAACGCAAGTAATCGATCGCCTCAACACTGGTTAAGCCGGACCACCCCCACGAGCGTGGGGACAACATTGAATCGGGAATTATCGAGTCAGCTATTACGCGGACCACCCCCACGAGCGTGGGGACAACGTGATCTCGCCAGATGTGCCCGATCGTCGTATCCCGGACCACCCCCACGAGCGTGGGGACAACCAATGGTGCAACCTGCCAACACTCGGCGTGAAACGGACCACCCCCACGAGCGTGGGGACAACTCTAGCAACGCTTGTTTAGAGTCCATTTCATTGCCGGACCACCCCCACGAGCGTGGGGACAACTTTTGCTCAACTTTTCAACGATCTTGCTTATCCCGGACCACCCCCACGAGCGTGGGGACAACGTTGGCTGGAAACAAACTATTTCGGCTGAAAACGGACCACCCCCACGAGCGTGGGGACAACCAACTGTTCTTCCCTCGCCTGGTTTCGATCGTCGGACCACCCCCACGAGCGTGGGGACAACGATCAGCCGTTTTAGTGTGCCTCGTGGCATTGGCGGACCACCCCCACGAGCGTGGGGACAACACCATTTTCGATCGCTAGTTTACGGGTAGTGCGCGGACCACCCCCACGAGCGTGGGGACAACGGCTTGCGGCCAGACGGTCGGCGTTTACCTTCACGGACCACCCCCACGAGCGTGGGGACAACCGGAGTTGAATGTAGTCAAATCAATTTGAGTAACGGACCACCCCCACGAGCGTGGGGACAACGGAGTGATGCGACCATTGCCCAGAGGTGGAAAACGGACCACCCCCACGAGCGTGGGGACAACATCGAGCAGAGCATCGGCGTAGAGAGTTTTGGGCGGACCACCCCCACGAGCGTGGGGACAACCGATCGTCGCTGAAGACCGCAAATGCTTGACGCGCGGACCACCCCCACGAGCGTGGGGACAACGTCTAGAGTCGGGAGTTTGCCGTTTCTACTCAGCGGACCACCCCCACGAGCGTGGGGACAACGGCAACGACCACAAGCACCTCCAGCGCAACCTGCGGACCACCCCCACGAGCGTGGGGACAACCATTGTTCCTGCCCGTAGACTTTGTCCTGATGGTCGGACCACCCCCACGAGCGTGGGGACAACAATATCCATAACTTTGCTGCATGTCGCCTAAACGCGGACCACCCCCACGAGCGTGGGGACAACGTAGAAGTTTCGTTGGGTTGTGCTGCCACAAACCCGGACCACCCCCACGAGCGTGGGGACAACTCAGAACTTTCAGGGAACGATCGGCCCTCTTTGGCGGACCACCCCCACGAGCGTGGGGACAACTTTAAAGTCTGTGGTGCCAGGGTGAGCACCATGCGGACCACCCCCACGAGCGTGGGGACAACTAGAACATGCCGATCGTGCAAACGAATTGTGCCACGGACCACCCCCACGAGCGTGGGGACAACTACCTCCGTCACCTGGTTTACGGACAATACCCAGCGGACCACCCCCACGAGCGTGGGGACAACGCGGGTTTTCGATCGTTTCATCCGTCTGAGAAGCCGGACCACCCCCACGAGCGTGGGGACAACGAAAACAAACTTCGCCAGCTACCAGGCCGATGCGGACCACCCCCACGAGCGTGGGGACAACACCTTTTTCAAGGAAGTGACTAAACATGGCACCGGACCACCCCCACGAGCGTGGGGACAACGGATAGACGTATCGCGAACCCTCAACCCGGACCCCGGACCACCCCCACGAGCGTGGGGACAACACATCCAAGATACCTGATTTTCCTAGGTTTTAACCAGCCAAAGCCCCTCTATGTCTACTAGCTGCCTCGACGGGTTTCCTAGCGTTCGGACATCAAAGCCCTGCTCAGTGTTCATCGGGAACAGCATCACGGCAGACCCTTTTCCGAGTCTCGTCGCCACAAAATCCCACAACTCATCCCGAACCAACGCCGAGACCTTTCCTACAAAGACTCCCGCCTTCACCTCAAACAACCATCGACTCAGCTCGCCCCGTAATCCCGTTCGCACATTTTCCAAAAGAATCACAACCATACCGTTACTCCCCGATCTCCGACCAATCTTTACCACCCTCAACCCGATCGATATGGTCATCCCACAAATAACACTCCGGCACCACCGACTCATCATCCCCACGAAATAACAACAACCGATCGATATCCGGAATAATTTTCTTCATCAACTTAATCCCCTGAAACTTCTCCCGACACTTCCGCCGCACCACTTCACTGAGATCAAAATACGTCGCCGACACCGCCTCAAACGCAGCCGGAATCGAAGTCTCCGCCTTATACAAATCCGCCACATCATACACAAACGACAACGGCTTCCCCGTATGCACAAACCCCAATCCCGGCGAATACCCCACCGACGTTAACGCCGCCTGACACACCGAATACAAACAAGCATTCGCGATCGACAACGCCTTATTAATCTCATCCGAATCATCCCAATGTTCCAGCTTATAATCTCGTCCCTTCCACTCCACCCCAGTCTCCTGACTCAGGCGTTGGTAAAGCGATCGCATTCTTACCCCCTCCAGCCCCCGAATCTGCTGAAGCGTCAAATCCTCCTGCAACGGCTCATCAAATCGCGTCAAATACATATGGCGCACAACCCCCAGCCGCTTCATCGAATCCGCCCACATCCCCGCCTGATGCATTAACCGCTCCGTATTACTCGAAGCCCCACGACCTCCCGCATAAAACTTCAACGCATCCTCACCGACCCACTGCACCTCACAAGCACTCTCCGTCAACGACTTCACCGCCGCATGAGTAATACAAGTCCCCGGACCCAGCATCAGCGTCCGAATATTCGCACAGGGAATCCGATAACAAGTGTCCTTCTGAAACACCGCGATCGAGTGCATATCCTGCTCAATGCGACAATGCTCAAAATACAAAAAACCAATACTATCTCGAACCTTCGGAAGTGTGCGTAAACGTGCCATAAAGCTAATTGCCAAAAAATAAATGAACTGTCAAATGAACTGTCCCAAACTGGCGTTATCCCCGAAATTTAGCGACGGATAGCAACCCGCAGCCATAGGAACGCCCCCGCCCAATGCCCTGCTGAAGTGCAGCCGTCAAGCGATCGACCTCCGTTACCTTCAGCACTCCTTGATAAAGCACCGTCGCCAACCGAATCGGAGCCTTTCCCGCCCCCTTACTCCCAAAGACATTCGGAGTCTGAATCACATCAACCCCCTGAATCTCAAAGCCATTTCGATCGCCCTGCCGACTCAACCACTCCAACTGATCCGCCTCATGAAACATCCCAATCAGCTTTCGGGACTGGTTATCCCGCTTACTCGGATTCGCCTTCAGCCGAAACTGCAAAAGCTGACCCACCGTAAATGGAGTCTTCTCCACATCAAACGGCTTACTCAAATGCTGTGATAAATACCCCGAAGGCAACCGATTCCAGTCCCCCTCAACAGCACTACTCACCAACACCACATCACTCTCCGGCTCCTGCCGAAACAGCACATTCCATTCCGCCCGAGCATTCTCCCGCTCCTCATCCGGGAACGCCTGCATAATCCGCTGATGCAACTTATGGGCATTCCCCAAATCAGTCAAAACCGCCCGATCGCGATTATTCAACTCCAGCTTTGTTAAATACATACAGCCTCCTCCAAAACCTTATGAAAAACCGTATTCACACACCGACTCCCAAACAGCCGCCGTTGCCAATCGATCGGCACATCCCGCCGCAGATCTAAACTCTCTGGAACCTCCAAAACGTAGCGTAGTTTTGGAAGTTGGTTTTTAGGATTGTGCGATCGATAGGGAAAAGCTTTCAGCACCGATTCCAATGCCGCATCTTGAATCCCGTCATTGAGTCGAATCGGACGGCTCGGCACAAAGCTTTTACGCCCGAAATACAATTGCCAAACCGGAGATTCCAGCGCCGCATCCAGCGTTTCCAGAAGAGCGCGATCGTCCGATTCCAATCCCACTAGATAATCTGCATCCGCCACATAATGACGATAGCTAAGGACCGTATCCCCCTTGCTACCACTGGACTTAATGCTATCCATCACCGTGTGATAATCACATTGCACGATGCCTTCCTGATTCACGCGCACACCCATTTTCAGCGCCGCCAAATCCTGAACCGATTCCCACCTCGGGCGACCCAGTGCCGCACAAAGTAGCCCAATCACCGCTGATTTTGTCGGTTCTCGTCGCGTATCCCGAATCGTAAATCGACTGTGATCGCCCCAGCTCATCATGGGCGATCGCATCCTCAACAATAGCGTTGGCATGATTACTTCCCTCCCTCAAATGCCGCCTCGATCGCATCCTTAATCAACTCATCGATCGAAGGCTTCTCAGAGTTCTTGAGCGACTCTAGCTGTTGAGCAAGCTGAGTCCGTGTGACAACACCCTTAAAGACAACGGATTTTTCACCATACATCTTGCAGAGTTCAGCCCAATGACCATCCAGTTTTGACACCGCATTTTCGAGCAAACTCTTGCCGCCTTTAGGTGCGATCGGATTTTCAAACGCATCCACCAGCGAAATCGGCTGCCCCTTCCGGACCACAATCACCACAGCCGCAGGTAAACTGTGCGCCGCAAAACCATTCTGATGTCCAGTGGGAATTGCTTTAATGAACGACTCTGCAAACGCTTGAGTGATCAGCGAAAGCTTATCGTCACTACCCAAATTTTGACGAAGCTGCTCGGTGTCCAACGTCGTAAAACGATAGTAAGTCGAGCTGTTATAGCCTGTTTCACCCATGTGATCAGCCCCCTGGTCATCACCCGTACTCAGGTCATCCACCGCCGTAAAGAAGTCAAACTCCTGCTGCAATGCATTCACACTAATCGCATGAGCCATCTGCACCGCCGCATCGACATTCACAGTCGGCAACGAAGCCATCATTCGCCCAAACAGCGCAACATCACCAGGTTTACCCGTATCCTTCAGTGCGTTTTCAATCACCTTAGGCAAGTTGGGGTCTTTCTTAGGAAGTGCAGGCTCTTTAGCACTCAGCCCAGCCGCAACCGCTTCCCAGTTTTTCACCAAGATATCCGCGATCGCCGCAATCTCAGTTTTACCCAAAAACAAGATCGTTTTCGACTCAACTTTCCCATCCTCAAACTTCGCACCCAAAACCTCCAGTGCTAGTTTAGCCGCCGTTTCAGCCTGTGCTTCAGGAATCTCTTTTGCGACCAGGAGCGCTTTCAGTTCTGGCATCCAACCACGCGATCGTTGGGCAAACTGTGACGCATCTACCTCAGAATTTTCTTGGTAATGCAATCGCACCGCCCGTTTTTGACACTGGCTCGAAATGCGCGCACGAGGACGCCCCCCAAACACCGTAGACTTTGGCATTCCATTCTCATCCCGGTTCAAATTAGCGGGAGGGAAGCTTTGCAGAACATGGATTTCAACTTGCATGAGAAATACTCCAAATAATGTTAGATAACGTGGATAAAAGCGTGAAAATCGCAGAAAAAAGTTATTCACTCATCGTCCGTTCCTCCTGATATGTCTAAAATTCATGTCCCACAAAATTGGGGGCTAGGGGACTTCATCATCCTTTGGTGCAGCACCCCAAAAGCTTCTTGCCCATTCATCTTGAACATATCGATCGGCATGATCCCACTGACATAAATCAGACAAAAGTTTTGGATAATCGATTACAAATTCGTTCTCTTTCCGCTTTATCTTCATTTGCTTTATTTGTCGAACTAATGCATTAAGAGGAGTCTGTATATCATCTAAAGAAATATCTAACAAGGATTTAAAGCGGCGAGATACACCCTTAGCATCAGGATTGCTTCTTTGAATTTCTTGTTGTAGTAAAAAACAACTAAATCCAAAATTATGCGGTCTTTCAGATTTCACAATTGGTTGCGGATAATAAATTGACAAGCAAGCAACTGGAATCCAAATATGCGTTTCTTGCCATTTAGATTTCTCTCCCATATATGGGAGAAACTGTCGTGTATCCGTAACATGCTTCGCTTCTCCTGACATTGCTCGTCTTAAAACTGCCTTTCCACCATTATCAACAAGTTGTTTGTTCTTTTCTTCTTCTCCTGTATTTGTGAGTCCAAGACGTTTATACAAAGAGCTGAGAAACTTAATTTCATACTCTAACTTATTCGTTGCTGTAGTTACTGTAGACATGACCATTCTCCTAGGCAGAAGCCTTTTCTTTTTTCTTACTTTTAGCTTTCGATTTACGTTCCTCTTTTTCAACAGGTGTTAATCGTAAATCTGCTAATTTCCATTGCAAAGCACGAAGCGATTTTGCCCGAGCTTCATAGTTGCGAATCGATGCGATCGAATCCGTAAAAGCATCTTCAGCCGCCTTCTGAACAGCTTGAGTCCAATTCGGCAATTCGACATTTCCATACGTAATGCCATTACCATCAGTTAGTTTGTCTTCAGGAAGTGCTAATAGAAGCTCTTGGAATTTGCGATCGAGCGTCGCCCAATAACGTGATTCGCCATCCAACGTTGCCGCAAAACCTGCTGCATCATTATTTTTAAGAACCTCTGCCAGTGCATGATACGGACTTCCCTTAAATGCCCGAAAAATATGCTGATGCTCTTCAGCGATCGCAATCGCACTGGACAAACTCTGCCACAGCGCCTTATTCGTCAAATAAATCAACGGCGCTGCAAACTGCTGTGAAGTCCAGCCTAAAGGCTTCGCATTATCGACATTCAATCCCAAAATCTGAAGATGAACATTAGATTTCACCAAATCATCTTCAGCTTTAAGATTTGCAACCCATTCCACAATTCGAGGACAACTCGACACTTCATTAGAAGACTGTAGAAATACTGCCGAATCTCGCCATAGCGATCGACTTTGATTCAGCCGGACCGTCATCAGCCCCTTCTTATTTTTGTTATATGCAATGCCACATTCCCATTGAGAAGTAGATAGATCTTTAGGAACCCGATCGCCAGGATGCAATGCCACTCGCACCACCCGTTGGCGGAGCCTCTCCCCTGAAGAATCGCCCTGAACAAATATCTTGACCCGCCGCCATTGATACGTCAGATAATCAATATATCCAACTGGAATTCGTTCCTTAGGCTTTTGAGACTGCCGCTCCCAACAAGGAAGGTCGTCACCTGTTGCCACACAAGGCTTTTCCTCACCATCGTACTGAATCAAGTTCAGCAACAGCGTTTCACACAGATGCTCACCTCGCACCAAAACATTTGCCGCATCCATCATCGGCAACACAGCAGCCGAATCCGTAGCCCCCGTCTTCCGCCCGCCCGTATCAAAATTATGCAACCGTAAAACCAGTCGCGCCGCTTCAGGAATCGACAAAGACGAGTGACTCCATTCATGTTCATGACAAAAAACCGTACTGGTATTATTGCCATGCAAAACATGCGCCAAATAAACCTCACCTGAACTCTCTTCAGGAATTTCAGCATCTTGCATAAAAGGACGTTCAGGATGAAACAAATCAAACCGATCGCGCCACTTCTCTAGATATTCGATCGCCCCTTTCCCGTTATCCTGCTGAATCTCTTCCCAGTGATCAACATTCTTCGGACCTTGATAAGCCCGATGCAAAATCGCCAATAAAAATCGATGAATTGCTAAAGTCGTCGGTGGATTATCCGCTTGGATTTCCCGCACCGTCTCCCAAGTCTGAAATAACTCAATCAGCGAAACTTCTCTCTGCTGCCAATCTTGCATGACAACTGGAACCCAATGTTCTTGGAGTAAATTAAATGACATATTGGTTGTAAGTAATTTTTGGCGAACTAACGCGAGCTAATAAAAGCTAAGTACTGTGTAGTAACACTCGACTCATTTAGCTAGATGCGAGCCACCCCCACGATCGTGGGGAAACATCCGTGCCCCGTATGTTTCCTGTCAACATTACCGGATCACCCCCATGCTCATGGGGAACTGCTCGCTAAGTTGTATTGTGGCATAGAGAACAACTTCCAGTCAATATTACCTTAAGCATGTTATCTTGGCTTGCAACAACTTCCTTTTGTAAATACAATGTATGGATGAAATCATTTTTGACTGGGATCCGCGCAAGGCTGAAGCCAATGAACGGAAACACGGCATATCGTTTGAAGAAGCACAAACTTGTTTCTATGACGAAAATGCCCGTTTTTCCTACGATCCAGACCACTCTCAGGAGGAAGAACGGTATCTTCTGTTGGGGATGAGTCAGGCTCTTCGACTGTTGTTGGTGTGTCATATGTATCAACAAGATGATGAAAGTATCCGAATGATTTCTGCCCGTAGAGCAACCAAGACCGAACAGCAGCAATACCGAGGCTTTTCCCCATGAGAGATGAGTATGACTTTTCACAATCCGTCCCCAATCCCTACCTGAAGAAGCTAAAAAAGCAGGTAACTATCCGTCTTGAAGAAAATGTCGTCGGTTACTTCAAGCAGCTTTCAGAGCAAACCGGAATCCCCTACCAAAGCCTCATTAACCTCTACCTTCAGGATTGTGTCCGGACTGAGCGAAAACCCTCGCTTGAGTGGCGTTAAGACTTCATAATTAGCACCCCCCGAAGCGGATCAAGCACCAGATGCCATTTCCCGACCCGAGCCTCTCCATCCTCAAGGACGACATATCGACAATTCCGCAACAATGCCGAAGTCCAAGTCGATGGATTGTTCTGCGCGATCAACTCATTCACCAGCCCCCGTTTCCCAATTCGAGTACTATTCCCTAATAATCCCCTAATTTTCTCCAAATCAGGAAATTTATTTAAATCAATCTTTATCTGGCTCCCAGCTAACATCAGACCTTCAGAAGTCTGCTCCAAAAAGATGGTCGTCACAGTTGGCTCACCCAGACGAGTCACCTTCGCGATCGTATTGTCATCGTCTTCCTCCCCCGCTCTCGTAAAATCAGCAGGCTGACTATCACTCAAGGCCGGAGGAAGCTTAACCGTATTTGCCTGGGCAATTTTCTTGCTTTTCTCCCCAATCTGATAATCATCTAAAGACGCCTGCCAGTCCTCCTGGTGGATCGGTTCTAACGCTTCAGGAATCTCAGCATCTAACTGATACACCGACTCAATCAGCCCATCCATCTCCTCTGGTAACTGCACAAAGGTCTTATCCCGCAGCGTTAACCAAGTTCTCAATAGAATGTGTCGATCGTAGATAATCCCCGATTCCGCAAACTTCGCTTTTCCTGCTGCATCTGCTGTGGGACTCACGATCCAGAGCGTAGGATCTTTCAGCCTTGATAATCGATCGCGAGTATGACGATGCAACCGTCCCGATCGCTGTAACAACAAGTCGATCGGAGCCAAATCGCTAATCATCAAGTCAAAATCAACATCCAAACTCTGCTCAATCACTTGAGTCGCCACCAACACATACCGTTTAGGACGATTTTTGCTCTCCTTCCCAAACTGCTCTAAGCACTGCTTCTCAATCCGTTCCCGATCGACAAACAGGAAACGCCCATGAAATAAGCCAAGCTCCTCCGCCTTAAACTGGCTCTGTAAGCGTTCAAAGACTTCCTGTGCGCGTCCCACCGTCGAACAAATTACCGCCGCACAGCCGCCATCCTGAAGCCTATGCTTCAGTGCAGATCCCCACTCTTGGTCATCTACCCAATTGAGATAGAGCGATCGGCAGACATGTTCTGACGCTGCAAAAGATTTTACCTGCGCCTCACCTGCGGAAAATGCTGTAATTCTAGGGTATGGAGCTTGTGGGACCTCTACTTCTGAAACCCCACAGCCTTTTGCATAAGCTGTCAGCAATGCCTCTCGCGTACTGGTCGGCAACGTCGCCGACAGTGCAATCACAGGCGATCCCAAAGCAGCCAACCATTCCAAAAACCGTTCCAGCAACGTACTGGTATACAAATCATAAGCATGAATCTCATCCAAAATCACCGTCCGTCCCGCCAACCCAAACAGCCGAACAAACTGATGCTTCGATCGCACCACACCCATTAACCCCTGGTCGATCGTGCCCACCCCATAAGGACTCAACATCGTCCGTTTACGTGCGGTATGCCATTCACTCGCCCCGACTCGCCCCGATCGACCACTAGGCTCGTCATACACCTGTTTCTCTGGTTTATCTAGCCGACATTCTTGGTAATCTTCCTTCAAAGCAGCGGCTGAATGACTCAGGGTTAAATTCACCGTCTCCGCTGGATATCGCTGTTGCAAGAACGATCGAACCCGTTCCCACATGGCATTACTCGTCGCCTGCGTCGGCAATCCAATGTAAAAGCCACCTGATGAAGTCTGATGCTGAAGATAATCCGCCAAGTACAGCGCAGCTTCAGTCTTTCCTTCCCCCATCGAAGCTTCAACTAAAGCCAAACAAGGCGGCGTTAACGTTTTGGCTAACTCGATCGATGCCGTTTGTAATTCTCGTGGTGATGTGATGTCTGGAAACAGTTCTTTAAATTCCATCGTTTTTTTCGGTAAAGGTTCACCCCATCCGATCGCCTTCAAAGCATTCTCAGCCTTCACCCCCAGCCCAGCCGAATACTCATCAAATGGCACATCATTCGCATAAGGAAACCCACCCTTCTCCTCAGGGTTAGACGCAATCCAATCTGAAACCGTCGTGAGTCCCGCCAAAATCATCGCCGCCGCGTTATCACAGCGAATTGGAAACTCTTCTGCCGTTAACCCAACATAAGTCTGTAATTGCTCAAAAATTCGTTGGCTAAAACGTTGTAATTGCCACTCACCCTCTTCTGCCGTCCCACACAATACATCATTCAAATTCTTAATGTCTTCGTGAGATGGGAAAAATCCATGGTGCCCACCAACGATCATGGCTAGCTTTTTTGCCAATTTAGACGCATCTCTAGTACGCGCAAGTTCTTTCCCAAGTCCTGCATCCAGCAAAAATTCTGGCATCGTTTTAGCTGTGACTAACCCATGGGGAGCCTTGCCTTGACGAGTGACATCCGGTAATCGATGCCATAAATCATAAAGTGTCTCCCCAGCCAGCATTTGCCCAACGTTGTCTACCTGAAATTGAAAAGCAGGACTGACCTTACCCAAATCGTGACACCCCGCTAAAAAGCCACAGCACTTAATCAGTGACTCCCCCTGCAACCCAAATCCCTTTTCTAAAGTCGTGATCGCACTTGCACTCAAATAACCTCGCACGATCGCCATCGCCACCGCTGACGTATCTGCCAAATGACAAATCACAGGATGATAACCATTCTCTTGAAATTCACCTTTTCCAGTTTTCGCCCAAAATCGTGCAGTCATGATCGGTCTCCAATCATTTTAGTAATTTAAAATCTTCGCTACTTGGCTTCATCACTCAATCGATAATGAATTGCCATTCCTGACATTTCTCGCGTGACTAAATCAATCAATTCCTTCGGTGCCAAGACTTTCGCACCTTGTCCGTACCCCATCACCCAACGCTTTAAATCATTAATTCCCCGCACCGTCATTTTGAGCGTAACTTCTCCCCCTGAATGCTCCACGAGTGTTTGAGTCGGATGCCAACGTCGTTCTCGAATGTACGGAGCTGTCACGGCATCAAACCAAATTTTGACCTCGATCGGATCACCGCCCGCCTCCGCCTGAAAAATCTGGTCTAAATGCGCCTTTGCATCAAACGTCGGATCTCGCTCAAAACTATCGGGCAAGACAACAATCTTCCGAATCCGATCGACCCGAAACCAAAGCATCTTCTGGCGGTTATGGCAAAACCCAATCACATAGGGATTTGTGCCTCGATAGATATGGAGTAAATGAGGGTCAAGCTTACGATCGCTGGTGGTATTGCGGCTCGCTGTAAAGTAAGTCATTTGCACAGACTTCTGAGTCCGACAGGCAATCTCCAAACCCTGCCAAACCTCAGGGTCCAAATCAATTCCACCACCACCCCGAAAAATAATTTGCTCATCCGCCACTTGCTGCAAATCCACATGCATCTGCTCCGGCAAGCGCTCACCCAGCCGTGAAATAGCCGACCTCAATTCACTTGCATAAGCAGACCCGGAATACGTCTCCAGCATCCGTGCGCCAAGTGTCAACGCAAAAAGTTCTCCTTGAGTCAAACTAATACTCGGCAATCGCCAATTAAAATCGGTATAGTGATAGCCTTTTGCTTTATTCCATTCGATCGGAGCAAAATACCGATCGCGCAGAAAACTAATATCTTCACGAATCGTCCGCTCACTCACTTCTAAACGTTGGGCTAAATCGCCTGCGGTCTGTCGCTCTGGATTCCGGAGAAATGTGTCAATTTTGAGAAGACGTTCTAGGTGTCGAGACATTTAGTTCGTGAAAGTAATTTAGCCTTCATCATAGTGACTCAACCCGGCGAGAAAGCTTCCGACTTCAAGGAAATAATAAAATAATCGAAATATCCTTCGCACTTCCTCAACAATCGTCAATCTACACTGACCCAAGAAATACCCTATGATAAATCCAAGAATTTAGGACAGGTGTACTCATGGTTCTTCTCAACGAATACCTCGAACTCTGCCACAGCACCAAAATCGAACTGCTCCACGATCGCCTCATCATCGGCGAAAACGATAATCACACCCGACACCTGTTCCAACAAATCCTGCGCGGCTGGGGACTCGAAGCCGCGATCGTCCTTGCCCCCATTCCCCTTTGGCGCAATGCCCTCACCCAAGCCTTCGGCTGCTCCAATACCGATGACCTGGACAAGCTCCAAACTTGGGCAAACGCCTTCCACTACGACCCGACGCTTCCGCCCTTCATTCCCGGCAACTGCTCCTGGCAAAACGGACTCTGGAAACAAACCCTCACGATGGCAATGTTTGGGTTAGACCATGACGAAAACCTGGGACACTTGACCAGTCGCGGCGTCATCAACCGACTGGGAAACGATGCCCTCATGCCCGACAACTATTTTTACCTCGGCACCCCTGGACAAACGCAGTATGAATATTACCTTCAGGGTCCAGCCCAATGGGTCGTCGAGTGGTTGCGTCCCGGCGTCGAAAACCATGTCCGCATCGACAAACGATCGCGCTACGAAGCAGCAGGCGTCCCTGAAATAACCATCCTCGATGCAAAACACCAAACCGTAGAATTTCTCCGACTCATTAATGGACGCTACCAACCGCAACAAGCCGATGCAAGCGGACGATACCCTCTCTCCAGTATCCCCGGTCTGACCTTTCTAACGAAAAACCTATGGCGGGAAAGAGATGACGGCAAGCTCACACATCCCATGGAAAAGCATTTCTTTGAGATTGCCGACGATACGCCCCGAATACCCGATCGCCGTCCCCGTTATGCCGGAGCAGGCATGGACTTCCACGATCGCCCTATTTTCCCGATCGCCTTGGAGCCAGTTCCCATTCCCTTTGATGATTTTGCCTACTGGACCCCAGAATCCAAGTTTGAATTGGTCAATGGGAGACCGGACATTGGGGGAGCAGAGGGGGTAAAGGGATTAACAGGCATGATGCTGATGACCTTTGGACTCACCGAAGCGGTCAAACTCTTTCACCCGAAGGATTGGGTAGAGGCGTTGATCCGTTTACAAGCGATCGCCAGAACACCCCTTGAAGAAACTCCAGCCTGGAAACAAGCGATCGAAATTGCAATATTTTTGAGAGATCAATATGGCTGCGATCGGGTTGCAGTCTCCGGTGATTTGGTGGACCTCGGAGCGTTGACGCCCTGGTCTGATTTCGTCATCATCGGTTGGGGTTTACCACAGGAAAAATGGTCTCCAAACTCTTTGAGTCCCTACTATGCCCTGTACCAAATGAACCCTGATTACAACATACATTTGGTTTACGGAGAGCAACCCGAAGACGATCGAGAAGAGAAATGGATAAGGACTGCGATCGATATCTAAATCAGAGCCTTTCATGTGCCTGAATTTTGGTCGAGACTGAACTGGTCGATTTCGCGCCGGATTTCAGCTTAAATTTCAGCCTCAGTGAGTGAGTCTAGGAGAGGTTGGGGTGAAGTTCGCCGGGTTACTAATTCAAGTTGAGGGTACTCAGTAGCGTCGGTTCTGGGACATTTGCGAATTGGCTACGCAGTGCGTAGCCAATCTGTTCAGCAGGAATTAGCCATAGAACAGAACCAGAAGACAATCGGGGAGAGAAACGGATTCGACCTGTAACTACTTTAATCTGGCTCAACGCCTAGCTCCCGTAACTTCGCCACGAGTCTTTCATTTCGCTGACGTTCAACTTCGACTTCAGCGATCGCAACTTCAGCACTCTCCTCTGGTGTCGGCACCAACACCCCATCCGCCGTGAAAAACCGCAACGTCTGTTCGTGGATCCCTAAAAATAGCCCTAGCTGCTGACTCCATAAATGCCCCAGTGCATTAGGCTGAAGCTCTTCATACTGACCATCAAGGATATGAAAACCCTTGAACTCATAGCTAGCCGGGTCAAACCAGAAATAATCTGGGGTACGGAAAACATTGGCATACAGCGTTTTCTTGAATCCCCGATCGGTCTTCGCCGTCGAATCAGACAACAGTTCAATGATGACATGGGGATACTGACCATTCTCTTCCCAAAGCACCCAACTTTTCCGGGGACGCTTTTCCGCTCCTAGAACAACAAATAGATCTGGACCTCTGAAATCTTCAGATTTCCGTTGGTTTGGGCTGTAGTAAATGGTCAGGTTTCCGGCGGCAAAGTAATCCGTCCGGTCTTTCCAAAGCCAATCGAGGCATTTCAGCAGAAGCAGGAGTTGCTGGAGGTGAAGGGAGCTTTCCAAGGGCGGTTCGTCACTGTATAGATCACCCGGTGGGAAGACAACACCATCATCGGTCTGCACTGAATCCAATCGCAAACTCTCGGATTGCCCCATAGCATCCGATCGAGTTTCAGTTGATTTAGTCGCGACAATGGACATCGTTAAGTCCCTCTCGACTTATCAATATCACTCTATTGTAACCAATTGCGGGCCAGGTCTCCTGATATTCATAGCGTTTAGCCGATCGCGCCCTCCCCCACGTCCATGGCTTTGCATCAATCGTCCCTCCTTTACCCTGCTTATTCTCTGACTACTCCTAATAATTTGATTCTAGATAATTAACCTTATATAGAATAAGAC
>JAAFJU010000123.1 GCA_013298165.1 Synechococcales cyanobacterium bin31.maxbin.ball.101
CAGCGCTTTGGTCGTGCTGATTTCAGAGGTTGTAGCAATTTTTGTTTTCGTCATGATGCTAAATCTTAAAATTTTGAAATGATCAGCAAATCATACAGGATTCACCGTGCCGATGCATGAAATTTAATTTTATAAATATCTGAAGAATAATATCGAGGGGGCAATCTCTAACCGTTTTGACTCTTTTGGTTTGGGCATTTTTAATCCAAAGCTTCATCATCCAAGGATGAAATACAGAGCACCAGACAGCCCTGCGTCGTCGGTTGATGGCTTGTCCCGGCCCTGCAAATCGATCGATCGCCGCTGCGATAGGTGACACCATCAGCGGTAAAGTCGCCCTCTAAGACCAAGACAGCTTCTCCCGTGGCATGACGATGGGTGGGTAATATTCCCGCATTCGGCACTTTTAAGAAAAATGCAACTTGACGATTGGCGGCATCTATTTTCCACGGCTGATAGGTTGCACCACTGGGCGCTGGGAAGGGTTGCCAAGTTTCGATCGAATTTGCGATATCAATCAGCGCTTGTACAGGTTCTAAAAATAACCGCTGCAATTCGGGTGAAATAATAAAGTCCGGTGGCAGCTCCGGCAAATTCAATTGCGCCATGAGCCGAGATTTTAAGCCTGTGGGCAATGGGACGATCGGCACGGCATAGCTCATTGCAGTGATTTCTTCTGCGCTAAAATCATCAGAGGAATTGGAAAGAGATGAGTCGGGTTCCTGCATTGTGTTCACTAGATTGAATAACTAATTTGAAAAACTAACTTGAAATCTCAGAATTTAAACAGAATCGGTAAACCAAGGTTGCAGAGCCGATCGGAGCTTTTCTAATCCCAGTCGTATTCGGGTCTTGACCGTGCCGATCGCAACACCCGTTTGTTCGGAAATTTCGCGATGACTGAAGCCGCCGTAATACGCTAATTCTAAGACTTGACGCTGCTCTATGGGTAGGGTTCCCAGGGCTGAGATCAAGATCGATCGGCGTTCTGCCAATTCCACGGATGGATTTTCACTCATCGTCGGAACTTGATCAAACGCAATCAATGCATCCGTCACCTTAGTCCGCCGTTGACGACTACGCAGCCGATCGCACACTCGACTACGGGTGATCATAAATAACCAAGTATCCACCCGAGCTTTGGTGGAGTCGTACCGATCGGCCGTTTTCCACACCTGCGCAAAGACATCCATGACCAATTCTTCACTTTCCTCGACCGATTGCAAACTGCGATAGGCAATGGAATAAATAATCTGGGCATAGCGATCGTACAGTTGAGACAAGGC
The DNA here is from genome assembly GCA_013298165.1 of Synechococcales cyanobacterium bin31.maxbin.ball.101. Classification (GTDB taxonomy): domain Bacteria; phylum Cyanobacteriota; class Cyanobacteriia; order Leptolyngbyales; family Leptolyngbyaceae; genus JAAFJU01. The sequence goes on from JAAFJU010000123.1 coordinate 1,287, forward strand.
GAGTTGGTCCTGCTGTGCAATTTGATAAATCCATTGCGGTTCATCCACATTATGGGAACTAGAGGCTCCAGAAACCATAGAATCTCTCTGTCAGAAAATCCTATTATCTAACATTGTCTTAAAATTGCCTAATTCTAGCGGATGGCCCCCCGGCCCCCAATTCTGGGGGAGTAAGAGGACTATGAACGATCGCAGTAGGGGCGCGAATAACTCAACGGTGGCTCAAGGGCATGTTCATGTAAAAAAGCGGTATTGTATAATACCTCTTCCGTGCGACCATCGTAAACAATCTGTCCTCGACTTAACACAATGGTCCGATGACAAAGTTCTAATGCTAAATCCAAATCATGAGTCGCAATCAATTGGGTAATGGGCAGGGTTTTTAATAAATCAATTAATTGGCGGCGCGATCGGGGGTCAAGCTGGGCGGAGGGTTCATCTAATGTGATGACCTGAGGCTGCATGGCTAATACGCCCGCGATCGCCACTCGCTTCTTTTCACCACCTGATAGATGGCCAGGGTTGCGATCGGCATAGCCAGGGTCCAATCCCATGGCATTCATGGCTTGCTGACAGCGGACTTGTAATTCTTGCGGTTGAATGCCTTGATTTAAGGGACCAAAACTGATGTCCTCCCAAACAGTGGACATAAACAATTGGTCATCAGGGTTTTGAAAGACGAGGCCGACAAAATCACGAATTTGTTTGAGAAACTTGGGTTCCATGGGATATTCACCGATCGTAATCTCTCCAATTTGAGGCAACAAAATGCCATTGAGATGCTGTAAAAACGTCGATTTTCCCGAGCCATTAGCGCCGATTAACGCGACGCGATCGCCTGCATGAATATTAAGTGAAATATTATCAAGGGCTTGGGTTTTGTCCGGGTAGTGATAGCTGAGATGCTGAATGGAAATCGCATTATGATGCATGGTTTTAAACTAGATAGAAGGCTAATTGTCCGAAGATTACAAACAGAATTGTGATGAGCAAGGCCAAACGATCGCGTCGTCGAAGTCTAACAGAAGTTTGATTTACAATCACGCCTTGGTAGCCACGTGACAGCATGGCTTGATGAATCCGATCGCCCCGATCGTAGGTTCGGATAAACAATGACCCAATCATATTACCAACCACAAGCCGCTGCCATCGCTTGCCAGCCACGAGGTTACGGGCGATCGCCGCTCGGCGCATGGTCATAAATTCGTCAATGAGTAGCTCCAAATAGCGATGCATTGACGCTAGGATAGCAATCAGTAAGGGAGGTATTTTTAGAATGCTGAGAGATTGCAGCAAAACCGGAATTGGCATCGTCATCGTCAACAGATTCATCACTAATAGCGAAAGCCAAAGCTTCCCCATCACACTCCCCAAAACCACCAATCCCGTCACCGTAATTTTCAATCCACCCCACTGCCACAACACTCCTTCCCCGTCCCGAAACAGCAATCCGATCACTGCAACAATTACAAACACAGATTCCACTGCAAGACGTTGAGCGAGTTTGGTCAGATTGACTGGACGAATGAATAGCACGATCGCAATTCCCATTCCATAAATCAATCCCGTGATCCAGTGACCATTAGGTGTGACGCCGATCGCCAACACCATAATCAAGGCACAAAGAACCTGAATCGCAGGTGCGACGTTGAGCGATAAAGGCGTTGAAGCAGCCTGCTGAATTGGGCTATGAGCGTAATGATGGGAGTGATGGTCGTGGGAATGAAGCATAGCCAAACTCGTGATACCCAATTTAGAAATGAATGTGACTAATCCTGACGAACCGCCCCCCAGCCCCCAATTCTGGGGGAGCCAGATAAAGAGAGCTTCATGTCCCCTCAGAATTGGGGGTTAGGGGGCCTTGCGGGTGCTCAGTTTTCCGAGTCCATAAGTAAGGCCAAAGGTAACGATCGTTCCCACGAGTCCAGCTAGCGGAGTTGCAACGGATTCTGGAACGCCGCGCATGGCGTACTCTTCAAAGATTGAAAAGAAGGGGAGTTTGTGCGCTAGCGGGTCTTCACTGGCTTTGGATTCAAAGGCTAGATCTTGGGCAACCCGATCGAGTCCATCGGGATTTTTACTGGCAAACGGGGAGACAAAGACCGCAATGATGAGGGCGATCGATAATCCTGTCAGCATAAAAAGTCGATTATTGGAATGATTTGATGAATGGCGCATGGTGGTTTCCAGGAGTTCAATAGGGTTAACGTAATGCCGATCGGGAGAGGGTTTCAGCTCTTTGTCGGGATGAGGTGTAGAGCAAATCAGGTCTCGATCGCCAAATGAATGTCACCGTCGAGACCGTCACCAAGGCTTCACCCAAGCCAATCATCAGATGCCAGCCGACCATAGAGGTGAGTCCAACGGCTAATGGGACCGTTCCAGAAATAGCTAATTCAACTGCGACTAGTGCAGCGGCAATGACGACACTCAACCAAGAGGCGATCGCGGTGCCAGTTACTAATCCTTTGAATTGATGGCCCGATTGCTGCCGATCGACAAGATTGCGAATAGTGCGGAAAAGATAATAACCGCCAAACGTTCCAATCAATCCCATATTAAAGATGTTAGCCCCGAGAGCAATAATGCCACCATCTTGAAAGATCAATGCCTGAACCATAAAGACAATGGACATCACCAATGAACCCGCCCAAGGTCCAAGCAATACTCCCGCCAGCGTGCCGCCGAGTAAATGACCTGAGGTCCCACCGGGAATAGGAAAGTTAATCATCTGTGCTGCAAAGATAAAGGCCGCACAGACACCCATTAAAGGAACGGCTCGATCTTGATAATCAGCCTCTACTTTTTTGAGCGAGATTGCTAATAAGCCGATCGAAAAGATCCAAGCAACGAGCATCACAGGGACATTCAGAAACCCATCAGGAATATGCATTGCAACGATCGGTTGACTCATCGGCTGACCGATCGTTGGGCCTATTGAAAAGAGGTGAGATAACATCATAATGAATTGTGAGAGAGAACATTGTGAATCATGTTAAATCGGATCAATGTAGAAAATGTCTTTAGATCACGATCATTTAATTATCCCAATTTGTGATAGGGCTTGCATTGACATAATGAATCCAATTAACGTGATGGCAAAGGCCGTTCCGATTGGGACAAGCTGTGTTAGCCGTCGTAAACTTGGAGCTTTCGTCCAATGTTCGATCGGCAATTGAATAAACAATTGTTTTGAAGAGATCAACAATAATCCTAATCCAGTGAGTACACCTGCCAATCCTAAGCTAAAGGAAAGCACCAATACTAATCCATAACCCACCTGTCCAAGGGCGATCGAACTTAACAGCAATACTAAGGCAGATGGGCAAGGAATCAATCCACCCGATATCCCCAAGGCCATTAAGTTTTTCCAGGAGGTCTCTTCTGGCGGTAGATGCGAATGGCTGTGATGGCGATCGTGGCTGTGATGATGGTGATGATCTGCCTCATGATGATGGAAATGTTCGTGATGGGAGTGTTCATGATGGCTGTGGGTATGGCGATCGTGATGGTGATGCTGTTGAGGTTGCTTGAGACGATCGCGTAAAAGATTAGTCCCGATCGCCACAACCAATAGCCCAGAAACCAAACTCATCCACGGAAACAGTTGTTCTGGCAAAAATGCTTTCGAGGCCAAAAGCGTCACCCCGCCTAATAGAAAGACCCCCAAAGTATGCGTCACCGTCGTCGTCAATCCCAAAAACAACGCATGACGCACCGTGGCTTTCTCACCCATCAAGTAAGCACCCACCAAGGTTTTCCCATGTCCCGGCGACATCGCATGGGCCGCACCCCAAAGAAATGAACCCACGATCGTCACCCAAAGGCCGTTCGATAAATTCAATGGAGAAGTCGAGAATGATGTCACCGATTGATTCTCTGGACTAAAGATGACATTTTTCACAGTTTTGGCATGGTGAATCGTGGTGATGCATCGGGCGGCGGGGGCGTCAGGGGCAAAGAGAGCGTAATTGATTTTCACGCCTTCAATGGGAGTTTGCCAATCATAGGTGAGTTTGATAGTGCTTCGATTCTCGTTCCGAGAGGCTCCACCAACGGTGGTACTAGCAGGCGTTCTAGGTATGGCAGGCGCGGGGGAAACCTGTAGAGTTCCTGATCGATTGCGTTCATCGGTGAATTGAATTTTGTTGCTGAGTTGGGTTTGGAGGAGGGCTTGATTGTTGGTAATTTCGATCGGAGATAGTTTGCCATCCCGATCGGTATCCGCATCCGTAACCAATCCTGTTGGAATATTCAGAATCATCTGGGTTGATGTGCGATCGATCGTAATATCAGCCGTCGCCAAATCCGCCCAATGGGCTTGGCTGGGTAAAATGAGTAATAAATGGATTGATAGGAAGGCCATGCAGGAGATTAGAAAAGTAGTCGATCGGGAATAGAGTTTTTTCATGAGTAAAGGTGTTGATTGAATCACTGGCGAACCGCCCCCCGGCCCCCAATTTTGGGGGAGTAAGAGATTGGTTTCATCTGTCCGGTTCCCCCAGAATTGGGGGTTAGGGGGCTTCAGGGGTTTGCATCACACCGATCGCCGTCGGAGTTGACGATGTAGCATTGATTGTTGCCTGTCGGATTGCGTCCAAAGGGGTTGCTGGGGTTTGCGCCTGCGATCGGACGGAATTCAGGGTTGGGGGTGAGGGGTGAAGGGGATTGGACGTTGTTGGCGGAAGAGGTCGGGCGTTTTTCAGGACTCTTGGGTTGAGATGCCCCACAAATATTGTTTAGATCCATGATGAATCCCTGCGTTGTTTTGAAATAGCAGGCGGAGTCTTCAATGCCTGTGGGGACTGCTGTTTGGGCAACAGTCGGTGTACAGAACAAGAGTCCCAGTAATCCCATTAGCGATACTTTAGAGTTCATAGCCAATATCTCCTAAAATCCAAATTCAATCTGTTGATTTATTTCAAAACTAGGGTCGATCGTCTTTGCTTTTGTTTCATAGGTTTTTGCTTGTTGGGTATTGCCAATTTTTTGTTCAATTTTGGCCGCTTGCATGAAGAATTCAGGGTTTTGAACACCGGACTTGAGGGCGGATTGCATGGCATTTCGGGCTTCGGGGAGACGATCGTTGGCGGCTAGGGCGATCGCTAGAGTGGAGCAGGTGTGGGCATCTTGGCGGGTTTTGATTTCAGACTGCATGAGCGTTAGGGCTTCGACAGCGTTTTGCTTCGAGTTTCGTTCTAACAGCAATTGCGCCAGTTCCCGCCGATGACCAAAACCACCATTTTCATGACCTGCATTGGTCTCTTTGCGCAATAGCGTTTCAGCTTGCTGTAAGAGATCGTCATAGGGTTCGTTTTTGAGTTGTTTGAGTTTGGCTTTGCCTCGCAGAATGGTGTGGTCGTAAATATTAGTAGATTGTTGGGAATAGGCAATCACTTGATCGTAGGTGCGATCGGCTTCTGCATATTGTCCGCGTTTGGTTTGCAATGCCGCTTGATACATTAAGGCCAACGGGTAACGAGGCAAAATTCGCAGCGCTTCTTGGTACAGTTCTTCCGCCCGATCGAGCTTCCCCTGCCGATAAAAATGCCGCCCCAACAACACCCGCACTAACGCTGAAGGCCCGACCTCGCCGACTTCTTCCGTTTCGATCGCAAGTTTAAAAGTGTCGATCGCCGAGGGTTTGCCTTGGGCCTCTTCAATCAACGCTTGCAGGGTTAGGGTGGTGAGATTTGGGGATTGATCGAGTAGAGGTTTGATCTGCGTTTGAGCCATTTTTAAATCTCCAGTGGCGATCGCACTGGTGACTAAAATCGATCGAGCTTCGTCACTATTGGGTTTAGCTTTTAGAATGCTTTGGGCGATCGAGATTGCAGTTTTAAAATCATGGCGCGCTTGGGCGACTTGAGCTAATACAATTTTCGCATTGCTACTGTGGAACGGCAGGGCGACGATCGCTTTGTTTGCAGTCTCTTCTGCTAACAGATACCAACTCACTTCCCCCGTGGCTTTTCCCATTTTCCAATAGGCATTGCTTAAGTCCGAAAGATTCAGACCACTATTGGGATCTTGTTGGAGTTTGGTTTGGTAGAGTTCGATTTCTCGTTGAATTAATTGTTTCCGATCGGTCGTTCCTGGGAGATTGAGTTCAAAGGCATAGGCATGAGGGTTTGGAACCTTGGATTGGCTCGTGAAGATAGGGTTTGAGCGCAGGATACCGATCGTGGAGATGACGAGAACGATCGGGGCTATGAGCCAAGGTGAATGCCAGAATGAATTAAATTTCATCATTTTCATAATCATTAAAACTATACTATCCGGCTCCCCCAGAATTGGGGGCTGGGGGGCTGGTCGTCAGTGATTTAGTTCGGATTCGCGAGATATGGGAATTGTGGAATCAATGGTTGATGTCCTTGCCCTGGTCCTGGACCGTTGTAGGAGACACCATCTGAGGTGATTTTGCCATTGGTTAACAGCGACAACGTTTGGTCGATCGTGTCATCCAACAGCATTCGACCTGCGATCGGTGCGCCTTTGGCATTGACCGCATTGACATAACCACTGCGAATCGTGGTATCAATTCGCATGACATCTGGCAACAATGCATTCAGCAAAACATCCGCACGTTCACTGCTATTACCCAGCGCAAGCAAACTATTTTTGGCTTCGGCGCGGACGGGAGCAGCGGCGGCGCTGAGGTCTTGGTTGGGGGAGATGCTGTTGAAGGCATTTAAGAAATCATTGGTTAAGATCAAGCCTTCATTCACACCCGGACGACCGAGACGCTCAACTTGATTAAATCTCCCCGTTCTAGGGTCACGAGTTGAAATGGTTTCCCACACGTCAAAGACTTTAGCTTCACTATTGCCCCGTAGAAAGCTACGAGGAACGCGAACGACAATCGTATTAACGTTGTAACCCTTAGCAAAGTCGATCGCTTGACTAGGCGGTTTAAACCCTACCGCAGGACCGATCCCCGCCGCTCCAGCCCGGACGCGGAAGAATTGCTCCACATCAAAGAAGAAGGGATCTTCGCGGAGTCCAGCAAAGACATCAATTTTGCTATTGCCGATCGTGATGTTGTTGACGAGCGGCGTCGATTTAGGGTCAGGAGCCAAGGGGGTCGTAATCCCAAAGGCTGACCCAAAGCGTTGACCGTTGGAAATCGCGCTTAGCTGAAATCCCTGCTGGCCATTGCTCTTGGGCTGCCCAAACTCAAACCGCAACGTGATATCTTTTCGACCTGTGGGGCTGTCATCCTTGTTCGCCACCTGCGAAACGTGAAATTCGTAGTGGGCACTGGTACTGAAATAGTATTGCTGCCTTGCAACCGATCGGGGATTGGTATTCATCACAAAGACTAGGTCGTCTTCGCGAGCATAGTTATTTTGATCTTTTTCTCGGAAAACGTACAGATCCGTCAAATTAACGTTGCGACCTTTTGTACTGGTTTCGCCATCATCATGGTCAGAGGCCACGACGGTTTTCGGCGACATCAAGGTCATCATCGGCAAACTCACGATCGAGAGTGCCACAAAGCCCAATCCAATCAAAACTCTCTTATTCATAAGATCCATCCATACAACATCAAGACCCAGCGCTCTTGCTGGATTTGAATAGGGATACGATCGGTTTTTACGGTTGGATCTGTGGAATCGAAAAAAGTTTTACCGCTTGGCCCAACTACCAGATTTTTGCCATCTTCAATACAAATCCGGCGAGTTCCGGCTCACAACTGACAGTCTCTGGATTGTCCAAGACTTCAGGCAGTTGCCCCGGTCGGTAGCGATGGACGCAACGGGACTTACGGTCGATCAACAATCCCAACCGAACTCCATTCTCAATATATTCCTGCATTTTATCCTGCAATCCCTTAAGGGTGTCGCTCGACGATCTCAACTCAATCACAAAATCAGGGGCGATCGGTGCAAAGGATGCCTTTTCTTCTGGGGTGAGGGCATTCCAGCGATCGGATAAAATCCATGTAGTATCGGGCGATCGGGTTGCACCATTGGGTAATGTAAATCCAGCGCTGGAGTCAAAGACTTCGCCTGTACCATCTTGCTCTGCCCAGTTTCCAACTTGGTAGGAAATTTTGAAATTACGGTTTCCGGTGTCTGAAAAAGCGGGAGGGATAATCGTAATTTCTCCAAGCGCCGATCGTTCAATCCGTAAGTCAGGGTTACTTAAGCACAATTGATAAAACTGTGCCTCGGTGATCGGTAATGAAGCCGTCAAAAAAGCGAGATCAAGTTTTAGGTGAGCAGGTTCAGTTTTGATAAGTAGAGACGTCATAAAGATTCCCTGAGGCTGTCTACTGTAGATTCTAATATGGCGCTATTGATTTTCTTCAGCCCACGATCGCAGCACTGTTAAGGCTTTTGAGAGTCCTAGGGTGTCACTTTCGGCGATGAATTCCTGGATGCGATCGATGCTGAGCTGGGGGAAAGCTAAGCTTTCGCGAGTGGCCATGTAACCGTTAGAAGTGTATTGAAAAATTTCTAAGCTGCCTTGGACTGCGCCTTCGGTCATCTGCTGGGCGCGGTAACACCAGACTTCGGGAATCTGGAAGGCTTCAAAAATGGCCGATCGGTTAATGCTGCTCTCTCCCAACATCACATCAATGACCAAATCCGGCGGTGCAATCTGTGAAATATCGAGTTCTCGGGTGGTGATGGGTCTGGGGGGATAGTCTAGGTAGTAGGCGGCGAAGCTTTGGATGGCGAGTCCTTCCTCGGGGTGGGTGAGGAGGATGGAGCCGAGACCGTGGAGCGTCTCGTCGGATTCGTCGGCGATGACGATGAGGAGTGAGTCGAGGAGGCGCTGGGTCCGATCGTGGATCTCCTGGGGGGTCATCATTTCAAGACGACCGCGATCGTAGGTGAGATGGACGGTCCGATCGCGGCCTAATTCATTGAGGATTTCGGTAAATTTGAGCCAGTTGACTTTTTTGAGTAAGATCCGTTTCTCGGTGATGACCTTTTTTTTACCAGAGAAGAGCATAGCTTCGACCTCGATCGCGATAGGGTTGAGAAGAACGCTGGGAGACCCATGATGAGATCTAAACTCAAAGCTCGGATTAAGCCTGTCCTGTCGATCCTCAAGTGGATGACGATCGGTTGTGGGACGGGGGCTTTGGCTTTGACGATCGCGGCCCAGCTTCCTCGGCGAGGGGGGACGCAGGTGGCATCTTGTGCGAGTTCTCCCTATTCAGTGTATCTGGTGGCGAGTAATATTCATGTGGATTTGGTGGTTCCTGTGGAAAATTCGGCGTTTGATTGGCGATCGGTGGTGAAGCTGGAGACGATCGGGCGGGAGCGGCGGGGCGATTATAAGTATTTGAAGTTTGGGTGGGGCGATCGGGATTTTTATATGAATACGCCGAGTTTGGATCGGGTGGAGTTTCGGCGATTGATGCGGACGTTGTTTATGCCGGGAAATCCGACGGCGGTGCATATTAATGGCTATGGGGAGGTGCCGATCGAGGACGGCCATGTGACGAAGTGTGTAGGCTTAACTCAGGTGCAGTATTTGAATTTGGTGGCTTATTTGCGGCGATCGTTGCGAGGGGGGAAGCCCGATCGGATTCAGGATGGGTTTGCGGCGGCGGCGGGGTTTTATGAGGGGGAGGGATTCTATTCTATTGCGAATACTTGTAACAATTGGGTGGCGGGGGCGTTGGATGCGGCGGATGTGACGACGCCTTTGTGGTCGGGGTTGTCAGGGCCTGTGATGGATAAGTTGGGAGATGAGGTGAGGAAGTGATGGAGATCAATGAAAAAATCTCGTCGGGGCGCGCTTTCCGCGCCCTCTTCCAGAGAATATGGCGGAGTCGATCGGAGCCTTTTCGATCGGATAGGAAGAGGGGGTTTCGGGTGGGGTTTGGGCGCGGGAAGCGCGCCCGTACAGATCTCGGATCTTGGCGATCGGGGGGCGATCGGCTAGTCTAGGTAGCCTTCTAGCCCTGCGACTAGGACTTTGGCGATCGGGTGGTCGATCGCTTCTTCGAGAGCAGCTTTTCCAGCTTCTTTTAGGGCATTTAGGGCGCGGCTTTGGATCGTGCTGTCGCCTTCGAGCGTTTCTAGGATTTTGTCGGTGAGTTTGCGTTTGCCCGATGGGGTGCTGGTGTCGTAGTCAGTGCTGAGTTGATCGATTAGGGTTTTGATGTCTTTGGCTGCTTCGGTTAGGTTTTGGGTGTTGACAATTTTGTTGCCTGCGATCGCATCACCTGCAACATCTCCAGTGTTGGTTTTGTTACCTGTGTAATTTCCTGCGATTTTGTCACCTGTAAAGTTTCCCATCACTTTATCACCATCAACTCGATCGCCTGTCCATGTTTGATTTTTCTCATTCGTCATGTCTTGTTCCTGTTGGTTAGTGTTGTAGATATTGATGATGGGTGTAGTAGAAGGTGTAGGTTGTGATCTTGACCTACGTTTATATACACCACGCCGATCGCGTTTTCCAGAATAATCCTCCAGCGAATCCTCGAAGTCTTCGGGATCTTCTTGGATAACACCATCGATCAGGCTGCGGACTTGCACGTCTTCGCCGCTTTCGTGGCATTCGATCGTATAGCGGTTGCGATCAAGACAGGTATGGAGACGATCGAGGGTGAAGGTGAAGGGGGCGGCGCTGGGTTTGCAGGTGGCGCAGTTGCAGGGGATGAGGGTGTCGTAGGGTGGTTTGGTGGGTTCAGGGTCTTTGTAGAAGTGGTCGTGGATGTCTTCAAATTGGCGGTTGACGATCGTGAGGAGGTCGCGGGGGCGGTTGCCGCTGACACGGATGTGGATTTCGCGGGCGTTGTAGCGTTCGATGATTTCGGCGCGGGCGGAGCGGTGGGTGATGATGACGCCGTTTTTCCAGACGTGGGCACGATCAGGTTCGTTGACGTTTTCGATGTCGCGGTGCATTTCGACGATGAAGCGGGTGAGGATGCCCTTCGGCATGAAGTGGTTGTAGCGGTAGCGCAAGATGAGGTTGCTTTGGGGGTTCCAGTCGTAGTCGGGGGCTTCGGGACTGAGGAGGTGGGGGGCGATGTAGTGTCCGGGGCGGCGCGGGATTTCGTAGCAGACTTTGAACTCTTTCATAAGCTGAAGGAGTTCGTGGTGCATGTCGGCGTAGGTGCGATCGGACCAGATTTCGGCGAGGTCACGATCGGTGAATTGTCCGAGGTTGGTTTTGACTATTGGGTTATCGAGTATTTTATAGACGGCGGTGGTGCCCCAGTTGGGTTTGAGGATGAGGCGGTGGCGAAGTATTGCGTCATGCTGGAAGTGGAGAATGATGCCGAGTTCGTGGAGGAATCCGCTGAGGGTTGCCATTTCGCCTTTTTCCGTGATGTCGTGGCGGCGGCAGGTGGCTTCGTAGTCGGTGCAATCGATGTAGTTACGGCTGTCGTTTTCGAGGGTGTGGCGGACGTTGACCCATGGGTTTGGAAAGCGGATGCCGTGGGGAAGAAGTTTTTCGATTTCGTGTTGGAGGGCGAGTTTGAGGCTTTCGAGTCCTCGGTTGTCTTTGAGGTTGGTGCGGTGGGTGGCGCGGAGGGTTTCAAATTCGCCGCGTAGTTGGTTGGTGTTGAGATTGCAGGTTCGATCGCCGCGTTCGTTTTGGATCAGGTGGATGGGGCTGTCTTTGCCAAGAAGTTGGATACTTTGGAGCCAGTAGTAGTGGTCGGTGTTTTCTTTACGATCGTCCGCCACGAGGAGGTAGCAGGCGCGATCGGTGAGGAAGAATTGGTGGGTTTGGTGGTAGATTTCTTGTCCGCCGAAGTCCCAAATGTGGATTTTGTAGTCTTTGCCGTTGGTGCCTGTGAATTCCCAGTCGAGGATGTCGATGCCTTCGGTGGAGATGTCTTCGGTTTCGGGTTTGAGATCGTAGTCGGGGTTGATGAGTTTATTGGCAAGACTGGTTTTCCCGCAACCGCCTTCGCCAACGATCAGGAGTTTGGCTTCGTAGAGATCTTGAGTTTGTTCGGGATCGCGGGTAGTGAAGTAGTAGTCAAGAATTGCTTTGGGGTTGCCAGGATCAGATTTTTTTGGTTCTTCCAGAATTGCCGTGTTTGCCACTAGATATGAAATGTAGTCATTTCCAGGAGATGCACCGATTCAGGTGGAACCAAAGCGTTCATAGCCTCGCAAATCTAGGGTTAAACGTTGAA